>DATFQC010000242.1:0-3101 GCA_035264425.1 Anaerolineales bacterium | reverse complement strand
CTTTGACGATTGCCACCATAGGGCATATGGTCCGCGCGGAAATTAGGCGTATCATTGACGATTACGCCACCAAAATTCAGACGCCTGACCGCTTTAAACACGCGGTTAATATCATTCGTAAAGACGCCAACTTGCAGACCGAATTTTGTATCGTTGGCTTGCTTCAATGCACTTTCAAAATCATCACTGGAAATAATAGACGCCACGGGAGCGAATGCTTCCTCTGCTACTACTTTCATTTCATCCTGGACATCAGCCAGCACCGTTGGATAATACACCGTGCCGTCCCGCTTCCCACCCGTCAACACTTTTGCTCCAGAAGTCTGCGCCTCTTTCACCCAGTCCTCGATCCGATCTACCTCGTTGGAATCGATCATGGGTCCCACATCCACCCGTTCATCGAGTGGGTCACCCACGACCATTGCTTCGGTGGCTTTGACAAATTTCTCAGCGAACGGTTCATACACATTTTTTTCACTATAAATTCTCTGGACCGAAATACAGACTTGACCAGAGTTATAGTATGCACCCACTGCACAACGCTTGGCGACAAAGTCAAGATCCGCATCGGGTGCGACGACGACAGGAGATGTATTCCCAAGTTCCAGGGTTACTTTTTTGATGCCAGCCACAGACAAAATGTGACGCCCAACCTCTGGGCTGCCTGTGAAAGTGACCTTGTCTACCCGTGGATCGGTGACCAACCATTCGCCCACTGTTCCGCCAGAGCCAACGACGAGATTGATCGCGCCGGGGGGCAAGCCTGCCTCTTGCAAGATCTGACATAACTTGACGGCTGCAAGCGGAGTCGTCGAGGCTGGCTTTAGCACGAGAGTGTTTCCCGAGGCGAGGGCCGGAGCGACTTTATGGGCAACCAGATTAAGCGGAAAATTGAACGGACTGATCGCCGCGATCACGCCTACGGGACGCCGCGTCCAAAAACCGAAATAGCCTTCACCGGCTGGCACGGCATCCAACGGGATGGTTTCGCCGTGTAAACGCTTGGCTTCTTCCGCCGCGATGGTAAATGTGCTGACAGCGCGATCGACCTCTGCGCGAGCGAACTTCAGCGCCTTGCCCGCTTCCGCCGCAATTGTTTTTGCAAGATCATCAGAACGTTCCCGCAGGAGCGCGGCGGTCCTTAAAAGGATCTCGGCACGCTTATAGGCTGGCATGTCTGCCATCACATCTTCCGCGCGCTCTGCCGCGTCTATGGCCGCCTCTACATCTTCTTTCCGGGCGGTTGGGAGGGTACCAACGATCTTGCCATCGTATTTATTTTTTACTTCCATCAATGGGCCCGCATCCACCCATTGACCGTCAATCAAAAGCTTAAATTCCACAGATTTTGCTCCTTCAAAAACTTGAAGCTATAACGCCCAGGCAATCTCAAGGCGTTCCATGGTTTCCGGAGTTGGGATGCCATTGTTTGTCCAGCCTGCCAGCCTGTAATATTCATCAATAGCGGAATCAACTTCCTCGTGAGTCAGAGCGATGCCTGCCGTTGGACCAGTTCCCTTGAGAGCTTTGAAGAACTTCTTCGGCAGTTTGTCGTCCTTTCGGTCAAGTCCTTCCCGTGCATTAAAAATACGAAACAGATTCAGGCGACGCTCACCAACAGTCATTAGCTCCTCTACCGTGAGATCCCAACCCGTCACCGCTCGAATCATTTCAGCAGTTTCCGCAGGGCCATACAGAGTCCAGGCGGGGCCAAAGACAAACTGGCAAAGCTCCGCGGAGTCGAGCATGGAGTAAAAGATTTCGGTGAGATAGGCGTAACGCACTTTTTCGGGAGTGAGACTATAGCTGGGCTGAGGCTCACTCAGACCGATCAACTTCAGCCGATTGAGGTTGAGATCCGCGACCCCTTCCTCGTAATAAGGATCATGTTCTGAGGATTGGTGGTCCGCTCCAAACGGGTTGACCGCATAAATCAGACTCAACGACCGCTTGGCTTGCGGCATATGGGCGGGCGCTTCAGACCCTTTGACCGTAATGAGGAATTCATCCGCGCCGTTTCCCCAAACCCTGGCAGCGCGTTCAGAACCCAACCCGAGCGTTTTCCCAAATTCGCCTTCACCATTAAGCATCATTTCAAGGGCGCTGAGCATTGCATCGGGGTCTCCGAATTTGAGGTCAAGACCATTTGTTTGCTCCATGGTAAGGATGCCATGCTCAAAGCATTCCATGGCAAACGCAATGGTCGCCCCTGCAGCAATCGTATCCACACCATATTCATTACATAGATGGTTGGCCCGCGCGATCGCGGCTAGATCAGAGATATCACAATAGGAACCAAAGGTACCCAACGTTTCATATTCGGGTCCTCCATACTTCGGATCAGATCTATATGGTCCGTCCTTAATTTCCACCACTCGCTTGCACCTCACCACGCAGGCATAGCAGGTGTCGCGCTTTTGTAAAATAGTTTCCACCATGCGTGTGCCGCTGATATCCTCACAACGCTCGAATTGGCCTTCGTTGTAATTATGCGCGGGTAGGGAACCAATGGTATTTTGGAATACCACCACTGTAGCCGTTCCCTCCGCAGCAAGACCAGGCATATCCGGGTTATCCGGCAGGATCTTTGGACCTGTTTTGTTGAGGGCTGCCAGTGCTGCTGGGTTGGCGATGGCTGGCTTTTTCCTGCCCCGTACAACAACCGCCTTGAGATTCTTGGAGGCCATGACAAGTCCCATCCCTGTCCGCCCATTATTACGATTGGCCATCGAAACGAGTGACGAGAAAATTACACCCTTTTCTGCAGCGGGTCCATGCTGCAGTACCTCAATTTTCTTGTCGCCAAGCTCCTCTTTCAGAATTTCCTCTGCCTCCGCCGTTTTCTTGCCAAGGAGATGGGCAGCATCCCGAAGTTCAAACTCACCCTCTTTAATCCAAAGGTAGACCGGTTTTTCGGATTTCCCTTTGATGACAATTCCATCAAACCCTGCAAATTTCAACTCCGCCGGGAAAAATCCTCCACCCTGAGAATCGCCAATGCCGCCACTGATCGGAGATTTTGCATTTGCGTTGATACGGCTCTGACCTGAGATTGCTGCGCCGGTGGTCACACCTGTCATCAATGTCAACACATTTTCGGG
>DATFQC010000241.1:0-11504 GCA_035264425.1 Anaerolineales bacterium | reverse complement strand
TAAGACTACTGAATGTTCTCTTTGGTTCGGAATGGGTAAAGCCAATACCTATTTATGCGTGGGTCATTGAACACGAAGAAGGCGTCATCGTTGTGGATACGGGCGAAACAGCGCGGACTTCAGAGCCCGGTTATTTTCCGCGCTGGCAACCTTACTATAAGTTGGCTGTTCGCTTTCAGGTAAAGCCTGAGCAGGAAATTGGCCTTCAATTAAAGCAAATAGGCATCCATCCAAAGGATGTGAAGAAAGTGATCCTGACCCATATGCACACCGATCATGCAGGCGGTCTTCACCACTTCGCTGAAAGCAAAATTTATGTCAACATGCCCGAATACAAACGCACACGCGGCTTTCGAGGACAACTTGATGGATACCTGCCTCATCGCATGCCCATCTGGTTCACCCCACAACCAATCGAATTTGATCGTGATGGGTTTGGTTCTTTTGAAGGAACATGGAATGTCACAGCAAAAGGTGACGTGAAGGTTGTGCCAACACAGGGCCATACTCCTGCTCATGTTTCCGTGATTATTACTCTGGAAGATATCAACTATTTTCTTGCAGGCGACACGAGCTACTTGGAAGAAAATTTACTGCAAAAAATCCCTGATGGCGTCAGCCCTGACCCAAATCAGGCGATAAACACAATGCAAAACATTTTGAGTTTTGCGAAACAGCGACCCACTGTCTATTTACCCAGTCATGACCCGAACTCAGAGTTCCGTTTGAAAAACAAGGTAACACTTTCGGTCACCTGATAATCTCTACTTACCAAGGAGTAAAAATGCCAACAAGTTCTTCATCCATCCACCTGCCGTTTGGCGAGAACAAGAATGCCAGCTGGTATGGCAAGGATATCATTTCCGTCAAACAGTTTGGGCGCAGCGACCTAGAGTACGTCTTCGGCGTGGCGCACGAGATGCGCGGCATGGTCGAGCGCGTCGGCACATTCGATCTGTTGAAAGGCAAGATCCTGGCGAACCTGTTTTATGAACCGTCCACACGTACATCATCATCGTTTACCGCTGCGATGGAGCGGCTCGGCGGCTCGGTCATCCCGATCAACGAAGTGAAGTATTCTTCGGTGTCGAAGGGCGAGAGTCTGCCCGATACCATCCGCACGCTGGAATGCTATGCAGATGTAATCGTGCTCCGTCATCCGGAAACGGGTTCGGCAGCGATCGCGGCCAAAGCCGCCCGCAAACCGGTGATCAATGCCGGTGATGGGGTGGGCGAGCATCCCACGCAAGCTCTGCTTGACACCTTCACGATCTTCGAGGAACTCAGCGGTGGAAGTGTGGACGGCATGACTGTGACGATGCTCGGTGATCTTAAATACGGACGCACAGTCCATTCGCTGGCGCGCTTGTTGTCACTGTTCAAAGTTAAGATCAATTACGTTTCGCCTGAGATTTTGCGAATGCCAAAAGAGGTGATGGATGAAGTTGGTACGAAGGGAATTCCTCAGGCAGAGTTCAGCTCGCTCAAAGACGTGTTACCTGAAACCGACGTGCTGTATGTGACACGCGTCCAGAAGGAACGCTTCGAGGACCCTGCCGATTATGAAAAGGTCAAGGGTGCGTATGTGATCGACCCCGAGATCATGAAAGCCGCCAAGCAGGAGATGATCGTGATGCACCCGTTACCGCGCGTCGGCGAGATCAGCGTGGACTTCGACGAAGATCCCCGCGCGGCGTATTTCCGCCAGATGGAATACGGTTTGTATGTTAGGATGGCGTTATTAGCTATGGTACTTGGAAAAGCGTAAGCATCTAACTACGGAGACACTCACCTGCCTGAATTGCTATGAATTGTGAAATGCGTTAGCATTTCATAGCAATTCAAAAATCACGGGCGGTGCCAGAAGAGTCACGGAGTTTTTATAAAGGTTTTCTCTGTGTCTCCGTGGTAAAAAGGAAACATCATGGAATCTTTTTTCTCTTTTTTGGAAAAACGCGTCGACGATTGCTCTTCGCTTTTGTGCATTGGACTTGACCCACACATCCCCGATCTTAAAGAGCCCACTGCTGCTTCCGCGCGGGACTTCTGCCTGAATCTTGTAAAACAGACGTCACGCTACGCGGCTGCATTCAAACCCAACGCGGCATTCTTCGAAGTCTTCGGTGCGGATGGATGGATTGCGCTCAAAGAAGTTATCGATGCGATTCAGGAGGAGTCGAATCGGATGGGTTCGATGATCCCGGTCATCCTTGACGCCAAACGAGGCGACATTGCATCCACGGCAGAAGCGTATGCCAAATCCGCGTTTGAAAATCTTGATGTGGACTGTATTACATTAAGCCCATATTTAGGAAAAGACTCCATCGAGCCATTTATCCAGAAGTCTGAAAAAGGAGTCTTCCTGCTGTGCAAGACGAGTAACCCAGGAAGTGGCGATCTGCAGGACTTGATGGTGACTATAGGCGACGGTCAATCGTCCATGGTCTATCTTTATGAACACGTTGCCAAACTTGCTCAACAATGGAACACCAAAAACAATATCGGTCTCGTGGTTGGGGCAACTCACATCGAGGCGATGAAGCGCGTCCGTGCCGCTGCACCTGATCTGTGGTTTCTGGCCCCTGGGGTTGGTGCGCAGGGCGGAGGACTAGAATCGGCCCTCAAGGCGGGTTTGCGTAAAGATGGCAAAGGTATGTTGATCCCCGTCTCACGCGGAATTGCGCGCGCGGAAAAGCCCGGTGTAGCGGCCGCAGAAATGCGGGATGAAACTTTGCAGATCAAAAGTGAGCTGACTAAACACTGAGACACCAAGTCACTGAGAAAATAATTTAAGAAGAACTCTGCGTCTTTGTGACTTGGTGGCAAAAAGGGATTATCTATGACACAACTTGACACTCATCTCATATCACTCGCTGACAGTCTTTTGGACGCTGGTTGTATCAAGTTTGGAAATTTCACATTGAAATCGGGATTGCAATCTCCCATTTACATTGACTTACGCCAGATCATCACGTATCCGAAACTGCTGGAGCAAATTGGGGCAGCCTATCTACCTTTATTGAAGGAGTTGAAATTTGACCGCATTGCCGGCTTGCCTTATGCCGCCATCCCAATTGCAACCGCCGTGTCCCTGCAGGGCAATTACCCGATGATTTATCCGCGCAAGGAAGTCAAGACCTATGGCACGAAAGCTGAAATTGAAGGCGAGTACCATGCGGGGGAAACGGTCGTCGTGATTGACGATCTCGCCACGACAGGCGGAAGCAAATTCGAAGCCATCGAAAAACTGACCGGTGTAGGCCTCGTGGTAAAAGATGTCGTTGTGTTGGTAGACCGTCAATCGGGCGCCAAGGAATCCCTTGCGCTGGCAGGTTATTCCATGCACACGGTTCTCACGATCAGCCAATTGTTGAAGTATTGGGAAGAAAATGGGCAGGTGGAAAAGGATAAAATTGAGGCGACGAGAAAGTTTTTAGCACAAAATTAGTTGATGATGCAAGATGATCTGAATCGTTTTCGAGGATGCCTGCTTGGTCTCGCGGTGGGAGATGCTATTGGCACAACGGTCGAGTTTAAACCGCGCGGTTCCTTTCCTACAGTGACAGACATGGTCGGCGGCGGTCCATTCCACCTGAAACCTGGACAATGGACGGATGACACATCAATGGCATTGTGTTTGGCAACAAGTCTAATTTTCAACAATGGTTTTGATCCTATTGATCAAATGGACCGATATTGGGATTGGTATCAAAACGGTTACTTGAGCAGCACAGGTGAATTTTTTGATATTGGCAACACTATCCGCGAGGCTTTGGAACGTTATAAACATACAGGCAATCCTTTCAGTGGAAGTACTTCACCGGATATGGCAGGAAACGGTTCTTTGATGCGTCTCGCTCCGGTACCCATGTTTTATTTTCCTGATCTTGAGAAGATCATACATTTTGCAGGAGAAAGCTCACGAACTACACACGGCGCACTGGAATGCCTTGAAGCTTGTCGGCTTTTTGCAGAGATGATTTTTCGTGCAATCTCTGGAATGAGTAAGGATGATATTTTGTTTAGCAGTACTATAAAGATTTCATCTCCAAAAATAAAAGAAGTTGCCAGTGGGGAATATCGCCAAAAAACTACTACTGAAATCCAAGGAACGGGCTATGTAGTCAAAAGCTTGGAAGCCGCGCTCTGGTGTTTCTATCAGACAGACACATTTGAGTCAGCGATTTTACGGGCCGCTAATCTCGGTGGTGACGCAGATACAACAGCAGCGATCTGCGGACAAATCGCAGGTGCCTATTATGGAGAATCGGAGATTCCGGCAAAATGGTTGGAAAGATTATTTATGCGTACTGAGATTACTGATTTAGCTGATAAACTTTCCAAAATATAGGGAGACAAGGATAAAATTGGAAAGACTTATTTATTTGTATGTAACTCAGGATGTAAGATGGAAGATCTTGAAAGTATTAATCAATATGATCTAGTTGAAATTATCCAGGTGCCAGAAAAATTTAAAGATGTGATCGAACTTGGCGACACTGGGGTTGTGGTCGAGAAATATGATGAGGAAACCTTTGTCATCGAATGTCTTCAGCCAGGTGGCTCATATAAGTGGCTGAAACCGTTGAATATCAGGCATATCAGGCTGAAAAGCAAGGATCCGTTTCGTCTCTGGGCAAAACAATCCCTTGCTGAGGAGTCGATCACAAAGCCCAGTATTGCCTTGGGCGCTGTTATCGGTGCAATTTCCGGCGCACTGATCGGAGGCGGATTAGGTGCGATTACAACGAGTCTCAACGGCATTCTGATTGGACTCGTCATCGGTCTGTTTCTCGGCGTTGTGACTGGTGCGCTTACCGCCGCGTTGACCGTCAAAACAGCCGGTACGACCGGTGGCATCGGTGTTGGATATTTTACGGGAATGGTCTTTGGCGGAGTTTTCGGAATGATCGTTGGTATATTGATCCCAACGTCCTGGCGGCTGAGGGCTCATACAGAAGGGTTGCCCGTGCTGGATGCGCTCGTAATGGGGCGCTTTGAAACGGCGGTCTTGCTTAGCTTCCTCCTTTCCATTTTAGGTACGGTTGTCGGCATATGGATCGGTGGAAAAAATCTCATTCCGAGAAATTTGAAAGAAAGGTATAGGCCATGACGAAAAAACAAACCTTTACAGCCGCTATCCAAAATGCGGGCGGGGGCGGCGCGTTTGTGGACGTCCCATTCGATGTGGAAGAGGCGTTTGGCTCGAAGAAGCCCAAGGTCAAGGCAATGATCGAGGGAGTTCCGTATCGAGGCTTGCTGGTTCGCATGGGTGGACCCAATCATATGCTGATCATCCTCAAGGGAATCCGTGAGCAGATTGGCAAAACCTTTGGCGATGAAGTGACGGTCACGGTCGAGCCAGATAGTGAGCCGCGCCTGATCGAAATCCCCAAGGATCTGATGAAGGAATTGAAAAAAGATAAGGAAGCCAAGGCGTTCTTCGATAAATTATCCTACACTCATCAAAAAGAATATGTGAGATGGGTGGAGGAAGCCAAAAAGGAAGAAACACGCCAAAACCGAATCGTAAAAACGATGGAGATGTTAAAAAAGGGAAAGAGAGGGGTTTAAGAATTGGAAGATTTGAACCAAGGAATTCACATGAATCTGAAAGACTATTTGACAGAGTTGTACGATTACAACTACTGGGCGAATAAACGTTATCTCGCCGTCGCTGAAACGCTGGATGAAGAGCAATTCTTCCGCAAACAGGGGCATAGCTGGGACAGTGTCCAGGCGGTGCTGGTGCATATGATGAGTTCAGAACGTATGTGGCCCCAACGCTGGTGCGGCGAACAGGGAACGTTTCTCGACCCGAACGATTTTCCTAGCGCCGCCGCTATTCGCGAGGCCTGGATAGATATTGAAAAAAACATGCGTGCTTTCATTGCAGAGCAGACGGAGGGATCTCTTTTGCGGGCTATCAGTTACACCAATCCCAAAGGCGAGACATTTACTTTGCCTTTGTGGCAAATGGTCGTCCAGCCGCCCAATCATAACACTCATCATCGCGGGGAACTGGCAGCAATGTTCACGTTGATGAATATTCATCATCCGGAAGAGGAAATTGTGCAATATTTTTTGACAAAGAGCGGACAGAGAAAAGAGTCATAAAATGATGATGAATCATCAACCTCCAAAATGGATGGATTGGGCCAGGGAAATTTTTTCACTTAGTCAGTCGGGGCTCACTTATAGTGGCAATGAATACGACATAGAGCGTTACAAACGATTGCAGGCAATCACGGCCGAGATCATTGCAAACGAATCAGAGATGACAAAAGAATTTGTGCTGGATAGTTTCTCCATGCAGGCAGGCTATATCACGCCAAAAGTTGACGTGCGCGGCGCGGTTGTTCAGGACGGGAAGATCCTACTGATACAGGAACGAGCGGATGACAAGTGGGCAATGCCCGGCGGCTGGGCAGATCTGGGAAATTCACCTGCCTCGGTGGCGGAGCGGGAAGTATGGGAGGAAAGCGGCTATCGCGTCAAAGCGGAAAAAGTAGTGGCAGTGCTCGATGCCAACCGCATCGAACCCATGGAGTTTTATCACGCCTACAAGCTTATTTTCCAGTGCAGACTGCTGGATGGCGAGCCGCGCATCAACTATGAAACCTTGGCGATAGATTTCTTTGACCCCGATCACCTGCCTCCGTTGTCAGTTTATCGTACCAATGAAAATATGGTACGGGAAGTCTTTGCCCACGTCCAGAATCCAGGTCGCGCAACGGCGTTTGATTGATGTATCCATTATTCCGTTCTCTTCTCTTTCGCCTCGACCCTGAGACTGCCCATCAACTGACGTTGCAGGCCCTCCGTTTCGCGGGAAATTTTCCACCTTCCAACTGGTTTCTCACTCAACTCTACAAGGCACCGTCCAAACCTGTCCAGGCGTTTGGATTGACCTTTAAAAATCCAGTTGGACTCGCGGCCGGCTACGACAAGAATGCTGTTGCGATTCGCGGCCTCTCCACCTTGGGCTTTGGTCATGTGGAGGTGGGAACGGTCACACCTAAGCCTCAGCCCGGCAACCCGCGCCCGCGTGTGTTTCGCCTCCCGGAAGATGAGGCCGTGATCAACCGCATGGGGTTTCCCGGTAAAGGGGCGGCGTTCATGGTCAAATCATTAAATGGGAGACAAAGAAACTTGCCCTTTGCAGGCGGCATACTCCGCACGGCCCTGGATGTTACAGCAGCAAAGCCTCGGCCGAATGCATCCGCGCTGCGTAATTCCATGATCGTAGGGATCAATCTCGGCAAAAATAAGGATACCCCGAACGAGGAAGCCGTATTGGACTATCTTGAATTATTGCAATGTTTCGCCCCAAGTGCCGATTACCTAGCTATCAACATTAGTTCACCGAATACGGTTGGACTTCGTCAATTGCAGGGACGCGCAGTGCTGGAGGGTTTGCTTACTCAATTAGATATACAGCGAAAAATGGAAGAAAAGTCATTGGAGAAGCGTATTCCGCTTCTCGTTAAACTTGCTCCTGATCTCTCTGAAAAGGAGTTGGATGAGGCCGTGGAGGTAATCCTCCGCACTCACATGGATGGCATTATCGTGACGAACACGACCCTCGCGCGCGAGGGACTCCGATCAAAGCATCGGAGCGAATCAGGTGGATTAAGCGGAAGTCCGCTTCGACTGCGGAGTGAAGCGGTGTTATGTCAGGTAGTAAACCGCGTGGATGGGAAAGTCCCGATTGTGAGCGTGGGCGGTATCATGAATCCCGAGGATGCAAAGCGACGGCTAGATTTGGGCGCGACGTTGCTCCAATTTTATACCGGGTTAGTATATCAGGGACCCGGGCTGGTTAAAAAAATCCTGAAGCAGTAGTGCTTCAGGATTTTGATTATTGCGTAGGTCGCAAAGCGGGTTGGGGTGCTTCTTTCGGATTTTTGAAAAAGCCATCGGGCATTTTGATGGGTGTGAGCTTTGCTCCGGTTCCAATATCCCCAAAAGGAACATAGTACAAAAATGTTTGAGTATCCGCAGCCAGACCTTCGTCTTGGAACGTGAAAAAGAGATAGGTGCCATCCGGACTCCAGCGTGCATCGCGGTAACAACATCTCTTGTTGATGGGATCTATGGTAAGGGTGGGCTTGTGCGATTCCGAATTATAAATATGCAAGTCACCCCAGCCAACATTTCGCCTCGCTGTATTGAAAACGAATTGATTGAATCCATCCCAATCGAAATCCAGCAATAAGCCGCTTTGGAACCCCGGAATCTCGAAGTGGGTGTCAGGGAAGGTATCAACAAATTTGATTTTCACTGGATCGCAGTCATGAATGTCGAGCACACTGACCTGGTCAGAGGCAAAGGGTCCTTTATAAAGCCAGGCCACGAGTTGATCGTCTTCTGCCCAGCGAGCTTCCTTCACGACGAGCGCGGCTTTTGTTTTTCCCGTAGGAACAATGCAGGCTGCCAGGGCAAGTAAATCACTCTTTTTATGAATATCCTTCAATGTATCGATGCCAAAGGGGACAACAAAGATTTCGTTGTTCATGGCGATCATGACCTGTTTGCCATCGTGTGAAACACGGAAGGCATTCAGCGAAGAGGCAGAAGGAAAACTGGTCAATGTATCGACCACATCCGACTTGATATTGTAGTATTTGACTGCCAGGCCGCTGATAAAGACGATGTTCTCTCCATCCGGGAGCCACTGTAGATCATTCTTCACGCCGCCATCCACGGTCAATTGCTTCAGATCGGAACCATCCAGGTTCATGGTCCAGATCTCGTTATTGGCAACGAAGGCGATTTTATCGGCGCCGCCCAGAGAAGGAATCGATGGAGCAGCCACTTCAGTAGGAGTTGGCGGTAGAGGAGTTTCGGTAATCGTCGGTTCTATCTCAACGACGGGGATATTTGTCGGGTTATTGACAGGCTCAGATGTTTGCGTTGGTAGCGGAGCATTGGTCGAAGTACTGACGGGCGATTTCGTGGGAGGGGAATTCCTGCTCCCGTTAAAGAAAAAGAAGCCTCCAGCCAGAACAGCAATCGCGATCACCGGAACAATGACAATTAGAGGGTTAAATCCCTTTTTCTGAGGGATGGGTTGGACACTGGCTTTGAGGGTGGGTGTAGCCTTTGTCTGTAACTTGGTTGGGTCACCGCGAGCCGCATCACGCAGAGCATTGGTCATCTCGACGGCAGTGGAGAAGCGTTGGGTTCTGTCCTTCGCCATTGCGGTCTGAATGATCGCATCCATTGACTCGGGTAGCTTCGGATTGCTCTGCTGGATGTGCGGAACGGGATCCGTGATATGTTTGATGGCCACAGCCATAGGTGTATCCGCTTCGTAAGGCTGTTTACCGGTCAGAATTTCAAAAAGAATGATGCCCAGCGCGTAAATATCGGCACGACCATCTACTTCCATGCCCTGTGCCTGCTCTGGAGCCATATAAGCAGGAGTGCCAATGATGGCACTCC
This sequence comes from Anaerolineales bacterium, assembly GCA_035264425.1. Classification (GTDB taxonomy): domain Bacteria; phylum Chloroflexota; class Anaerolineae; order Anaerolineales; family Villigracilaceae; genus Defluviilinea. Next base: position 2,057 of record DATFQC010000241.1, on the reverse strand, counting down.
CCGTCACATTTCCAGATTGCGCTTGCGAAAGTTTGGCAATCCCAAAATCCGAAATATAGGGATTACCGCGTTTATCGAAAAGGATGTTACTGGGTTTTATATCGCGGTGGACAATGCCGTTGGAGTGCGCTTCATCCAGCCCGGGTGCGATCGCTCCAAGAATACGAGTCGCGTCTTCGATGGTCAGCCCACCAGCCTTGATCCGATCGGAGAGCGATCCCCCGTTCATATAACGCATGACGAAATAAGGTTGACCGTCTGCCTCACCCACATCGTAGACCGGGACTATGGCGGAATGTTCAAGCTGGGCGATAATTTTTGCTTCACGCTCAAACCGGAGCCGGAACTGTGGGTCGGAATGCAGAAGTTCACTCGGCAGGACTTTAACGGCGACCTCGCGCTCGAAACGCGGATCATAGGCACGGTAGACCGTTGCCATTCCCCCGCGGCCCAGCTCCGATTTTACTTCGTAGATGCCAATTTTTTCCGGTTGCATAGTCGACAAGTATACCTACCCAAAAGGGTAGGCGCAAGCATTAAAAGTGACAACTTTGTAATGAAATGAAAATATATAACGAATTTCTTATGAAACAAAAATAGGAGTATCCCCGTCTTGAATATAGACCTGAAGCTTACAGGCAGAGTTGAGGCTTCGTATGAAGCAGCTTTTCGTCCATTATTGTTATTGGAGGAAGGTATGAACATAAATGCAAGGAAAATAGAAAGTAATCGTAAGGTTTCCAGAATCTCTTTTATGGTATATTGGCGGCACTATGGATGAGAAAATTACAATTATTGAGGGCCCACCTCCTGTTTTTGAAGCAGTGAATGATGGCTGGGCACTGGGCCTTAATGAAGGCTCACGTTTATCGATCCCTGCGTTGACCCGTTTGCGGACGTTTAATGGGCCCGCTCTCGTGGAGCGCTGCTATCGGGCCTGGAATAATAAGTTGCCTATACATCTTCATTATCGAAATGATATGGGCGTTGAGCAATCAGCTCCCATTCTTGCGGCTCGGAACGTGGAAACTTCTGATGGCCATGTCCTCCTCCTGTGGGTATACCTTGATCATGACAAAGTGGAATATGAATTTGACAAGGGCGATGATGAATCGGACGAAGATAATTTAGAATAAGTAATAAGACCGGACGAAAGTCCGGTCTTATGTTATAAAATCAGTTGATTTTTATCATATTGACGGGGATTTGAGTCTCGTGATAACGTTAAGATATAGTTACGCTTTATTGAGTAAATTCACGATGAACTTGTGTTCGCCATAAGATACATAAAAAGCGGGTTCCCTGTCCGGGGTGCCCGCTTATATTTTCTATAAACTTCAATCTATTGCTTAGGAGAAAACAATGACAGATCAGATCAATGCCTTCAAAATTGCCCAAATACAGTTCGATGCCGTTGCAGAAACAATGCAACTTGACCCAGGAGTTCGAGATGTTCTCAGATGGCCCGCTCGTGAGTTTACTTTTCGCATCCCCGTGCGGATGGATAATGGTACTCTGCAGGTTTTCACCGGTTTCCGTGTCCAGCATAACGATGCACGTGGTCCCAACAAGGGTGGTATTCGCTTCCATCCGGACGAAACAATCGATACGGTACGCGCCCTCTCCATGTGGATGACCTGGAAATGCGCCGCAGTGGATATCCCACTGGGTGGAGGCAAGGGAGGCATCATCGTAGATCCCTCCAAACTCTCATCGAATGAAAAGGAACATCTCTGCCGTGGTTGGGTACAACAAATGATTAAAAATTTAGGACCCCGACAGGATATTCCTGCTCCGGATGTTGGTACAACGCCGCAGATGATGGGTTGGATGATGGATGAGTACTCCAAATTAACGGGGGTCTACACACCCAGCGTGTTTACTGGCAAACCAGTCGGTGGTGGTGGTTCCCTGGGTCGCACCGAAGCGACGGGTTTTGGCGTGATCTATACGGTGCGTGAGGCCATGAAATATCTTAAGATGGATCCGACAAAATGTGTTGCAGCCATCGAAGGTTTCGGCAACGTGGCACAATATGCCTCCATCGGTTTTGTGGA
>DATFQC010000240.1:0-4005 GCA_035264425.1 Anaerolineales bacterium | reverse complement strand
CGCATCCACTGCCATGTCAGATATGCCCGGTGCTTCGCCCGCCAATTGATCGCTGATGGTGATCCAGTCTGTCCCATCCCAATAGAAAATCAGCTCACCCGCTTCACTCCATGTACAACTGGCATACAAGTCCCCGGTTTTATCCACTGCCAGACTTTTTATTGACAAACAGGAGCTTAGCTTGCTCGTGCCTATGGGGATCCATGTTTCGCCATCCCACCGGGCAATAAAGCCCGTTCCGGGCTGTTCGCCAGAAACATACATCTGCCCTGAGGCACTCACTGCTAATGCATAGATATTCACCTTATCAAAGCCCGGGCCGAGTACTGTCCAGGTTTCCTTATCCCACTTTGCCACATAGCCCATAGGTAATTCATCGATGTGGTTTGCGCTGAGATAATAAAAACTTCCTGCCGCATAGAGATTATCTTCTCCATCCACTGCCAGAGCGCTCCCGGGAATATTGCTGGATACGCGCCCTGTCTTGAGTGCATCTACCACTATACTGAAATTACCAGTGATATCTTCCCACCTGGCGCCATCCCAGCTGATCATTGCTGTCGCCAGACCCTGCCCGGAATCTTTGAGAAGCTGTGCATAAAGATGACCTGAACTATCCACGGCGAGTGCATTGCTTGCTGTCTGAACACCGCTACCCAATGCAACCCAGTTTGTGTCATCCCATTGTGCAAAGTTCCGTAAATCGTTCCCATAGGCGCCAAAACCGGTGGCATAGAGCTGACCCTGTGGACCGATTGCCACGTTATCCATCAAGATCTCGAAAATGGGAGTTGGGGGTGGAAGCAACGGAGTGGGTGTTGCCATGGGGATGGGAGTGGTTGTTGCCAGAGATGGCTGTGTGGCAATATGTGTCGGAGAGGCTTCCGCCGCTGACAAGCCCTGTGGCACGCATGCCGTGCAGAGAACAAGGATGGAAAGCAAAACCAGAGATTTCATATTTTTACCCAAACGATCTGTGTAGCATTCCCCCAGTCGGACCTTGTATGTTATACAGGTTCTTCAACGCCTGGACAATCTCCTGAGCAAGATAGTCTGCCAGGTACCGATGATAAGCCGGGCGAGAGATCAGCCCGGAGGACCGATCATTGACTTCATATTCAGTGTACAGATTGACGACCGAGGGGTCTGGATTGCGAATATAGGGCTTCGTCGTATCCAGGTCCTTCATGAAAGCAGTCTCCCCGTTGGTGGCATATCCAGCATGAATAGAGAACTGACTCATCGCGAAGAAAGGCATCCAGATTGTGTTTGGCCGATCCACATTGACGACCAGGACTGGATTTGGATACTTTGATTCGAGTTCCTGCTCTACCTCGATCTGCCCCATTCCGGCTGTGTCTATTTGCTCCGTCAGCGCTTTTTGCAACGCGCCAATCAGCGGACCTTCTCCGAGCAGGACCAGGCTGATTTTATCGTCTCGCTGCAGGCGAGTTGGATAATTGCCTTCCAATTCAGTGGTCATGATTCTCTGCATGATCTGGGTGTTGCTCACTGCAAGACGGAAACTAAGGAGCAGAAAAGCCAGGCTGATAAGGACAAGTCCTCCAAGCAGAATCCATACACGCTTGTTTTTCATGGCCATTCTTCCTTTCCAAATCCGTTTCGCGGCGCCTCAACAGGCTTCCTGAAGCGAATCCATAAGCGCCGTTCTACGATAAGCATAGACGCAAGCGTAGAAACAAAGGTTCCATGCAAACGACGGAGACACAATAGCCGGCGAGGCGGGGCTGCCTGGAGGTCTGATCACAGGGTAGCATTACTGCTTTCCCTCAAACCAGCAGTCGTGTTCAAATTTCCAGAATAAAAATCTCGCAGAGATTCAACCGCGAGATTTCATTTTTGTCTTTGAGAAGCTACGAGCAGAACACTGTTCCCTATAACTGCCAGATACTTTCACCATTCATAATGCGCTCTATGGCGATCGGGAACGTGGAAAGAGAAATTGGTTTTCCAATCGCACCATCGAAACCACTCTTTCGCAGGCGCTCAACCTCTTCGTTCATGACGCTCGCAGTCAATGCGACAACTTTTGTAGTGAAGTAATCAGAATCCCCGCGGATTTCCTGTAACATTTGAAATCCATTCAGTGGTGAAACATGGATATCTAACAGGATAATATCCGGTCGTTTGGGAAGATTACGGACTCTTGATAGAAAATTTGCACTGTCTTCAAAGATTGCATATTGTTTGACGTTGAGGGTTTTCTCAACTAATAATTTCATGACCAGGCGATTCGAGAGATCATCTTCCACACAGAGAAGGCAATCTATATCAATCACGGTGTAGCTCTCCTTTCTACAGGCAGTGTAAAGAAAAAGGCAGACCCTTCCCCCCCTTCGCTCTCTACCCACAGCTTGCCGCCATGCGCTCGGATCAAGCTGCGCGAGATGGGTAAGCCGAGTCCTGTTCCTTGTAGCTGTCTCTCGCCATTTTCTGTCTGGATGAACGGTTCGAATATCAGGTCCTGTTTATCGGGCGGGATACCAAGTCCCGTATCGATCACGGCAAACAGCAGATCCTGTCCCTGATTCTTCACGCTCACCGTGATTGTGCCTTTGTCAGTGAATTTGATTGCATTACTGATCAGGTTCAAAAGCACCTGACGCAGTCGCCGGCGATCGCAGGAAATCATCGGAAGGTGCGGGTCAATATCTCTAATTAACTGCAGGTTCTTCTCTTGTAAAAGGCCACCCACGATGCTCAATGTTGTTTCTATTATTACCTGCACACTCACTTCGTCTTCAATAAACAGGGTTAATTGCCCGGCTTGGATTTTACTAATATCAAGCACATCATTGATCAAGTTAAGCAAATGTTTGGAACTGTACAGCGCCTGATCCAGCAATTCCACCTGTTCCTGATTCACCGGACCGATCATGCCTCGAGCGACCATCTCCACAAAGTTGATAATGGCATTCAAAGGTGTCCGCAGCTCATGACTCATGCTGGAGAGGAAGGCACTCTTTGCCTGGTCGGCTTGTTCCGCGGCCGTGCGTGCTTCCTTTGCTTCCAGGAAAAGCCGCTGCGTCTCATCGAAGAGGCTGGCGTTTTCGAGGGCAACGCTCATGGAGGAAGCAAGTGTTTCCAACAGCCGAACATCGGTTTCAGAGAAGGCATGTTCCCGTTCAAGGTTTTGTAAGGAAATCATTCCACTAACTCTATATCCAGAAGTAAGTGGTACAAAAATCATCGATTGGGGAGACTCAGTTCCTGGTACCAGGATCATTCCAAACTTGCTCTGCCATTCCAGTGAATTTTCATTGATGACCACCGTGTTTCTGGACTGTATGAGGTATCGGTGAAGTCCGGTCAATGGATAGGGCTCTACGTAATAGCGTACTCCCTTCTCGCGATTATAGGTCATCTGGGCCAATTCATTGACGTGATCAAAGGCAACGATCAATAAACTTTGCGCATCAAAAATTTCCTGCATCTTATCACCCACTAACTCATAGATGGCTTGCATATCCAGTTTTGAAGACAGCCCCTCTTGCACGCTGTTGATAATGGCAAGCTCCGCATTGCGTTGTTCGGTCTCTTTGAGCAAACGTTGCGTTTCATCAAAGAGACGGGCATTTTCGAGGGCGACGCTCATAGACGAGGCGATCGTGGACAACAAATTTATGTCCGACTCAGAGAAAGCATTTTCCTGTTCCATATTCTGAAGCGTAATGACTCCTTTCGCTTCATCCCTCGCAATGAGTGGGACAAATACAGCCGATTTGAACATTTCCGAGCCATCAACGATAACCATCTCGAATTCGGATTTTCTAGCATCTGCGTCCTGGTTGATAACCAATGGCTTTTTCGTCGCGATTAGGTTCTGGGTCAACTTGTTGTAGGGAAGCGCATCTGGAAGGTAGAGCTGTTGCTTATAGAAACCATATCTGAACTGACGCGTTTGAGTAGCATCGTCGTATATCTGGATCCAAACCGATTGGGCGTTGAACAGATCGCGGATCTTATCTCCGACCAGATCGTAAA
>DATFQC010000239.1:0-12726 GCA_035264425.1 Anaerolineales bacterium | reverse complement strand
CAGGATTTCGTAGGATTGATCGTGCAGTGCTTGCAATCGTTCAAACATACTTTCCACGGGCAAGGACAAATCCTCCTGTAAATTACGGAGGGCGAGCAGATGAGTGGTCAACGCCTGACCGAGGTCATCATGGAGTTCGCGTGAGATGCGCTGACGTTCCTCCTCCTGTGCCGTGACCGTGCGTTCAGCCATACGACGAATATTCTCGCGTTGTTCCATTAACGTGCGATAGCGGTTCAGACGTGTAATGGTACGGACGCGCGCAGTTAATTCGCGGCGGTCAGCTGGTTTGCTGAGAAAGTCATCTGCGCCAGATTCTATACCCCTCACAAGTGAGGCGCGGTCATCCAGGGCAGTAAGAAGAATGATTGGCACCTCAGCAAATTGCGGAGTGGAACGGACGCGACGACAAACTTCGTAGCCATCCATGCCCGGCATCATCACATCCAAAAGGATCAGGTCAGGCTGAATCTGTTCGAGCATTTGAAGTGCCTGAGTGCCATCCTTCGCTAATTGAAGATCGTAATGTTCGCCCTCCAGCATAGCGACCAGGGTTTCTCTGGCAGTCAGGTCATCGTCGACAATTAGAACAGTACTCATCAAGACTTGGTTCCCTGGTTGCTAAAAAGACAGTTTTGGATAATCTTGATAAGCGCCTTCAGGTTCACAGGTTTACTGATGTAGTCGTCCATGCCTGCTTCGAGGCAGCGTTCACGGTCGCTTGGCATGGCGAGGGCAGTCAGGGCAATAATCGGAGTATATCTGAAACCAGGTTCGCTTCTCAATTTTCGTGTGGCATCCAGGCCGTCCATACGCGGCATCTGAACATCCATCAAGATTAGATCCGGCCGAACGAGCTTGGCCTGCACAATAGCATCGACGCCATCCTGCGCGGTCACTACCTTATATCCAGTGAGTTCCAAATAATCTTTGATCATCATCGTTACTTCTTTTGTATCTTCAACCAACAAAATAACAGGTTTATTCGTTTCATCTACTTTGATCGCGCGAAATTTGCCAGTAACTTTCATCCGCGCGGCAGCATCCATGGCCAGGGCTGGTTCCCAGGGCAAAACGATGGTAAAGCGACTCCCGCCCTCCGGCTGACTGACAACATTTATGCTGCCACCATGCAGGCGCGCCATTTGTGCCACCAATGCCAGCCCTAAGCCAGTCCCCGTTGTTTCACGTGCCAGACCAGAATCCAATTGTACAAAGGGTTGGAATAAGCGAGTCAAATCTTCTTCCCTGATACCGATTCCCTTATCCCAAACAGTGAAATCGATTTTATTTGCTTCCTCGTCTCCATGAACTTCCAGCCCAAAGGTTCCATTTTCGGGCGTGAATTTAACCGCGTTGCCCAATAGGTTAACAATCATTTGTTTGAGGCGGCGCTCGTCTGCCCACATCAGCCCCAGGCCCTTATCAATTTCCAGAGACACCTCTTGATTCTTTTTCTGCGCCAGTTGTTTAATCATGCGCAGGCTGGCCTGACAAACCGAGTGAATATCTACTTTATTAATATCCAAAGTAATTTGACCGGCGTCTATTTTGGCAAGATCAAGAATGTCATTGATGAGCGAGAGTAAATGATGACCACTTTCACCGATGGTGGCAATATATTTCTGCTGCTTCTCATTGAGTGGACCCGCGATTTGTTCTCCAAGACTTTCCGACAGACCTAGAATTGCATTCAGAGGTGTGCGCAATTCATGACTCATGTTGGCGAGGAATTCATCTTTCACCCGCAGGGCGCGAGCCAGGTTTGAATTTGCCCGGCTTAGGTCGGCGGTGCGTTCATCCACGCGCTGCGCTAGCTGATTCCGTTCGGCTTCGAGCGCCATTTCCATTTGCTTGCGCTCCGTAATATCCCAGGCATAATCTGCCAGACGCTCGGCGATCTCGAGATCGGATTGTCTGTACTCCCGCGGTTTATTGCCAATCCCCATGATCGCCATGATCCGTTCATTGCGAATAATGGGGATGATCATCTCGCGCGTAATAGGCACATGACCCTGTGGTAAACCTCTTTTTTTGGACAGTGATTCATAATCATTTTGGATCAGCGGGCGCCGTTGCCGAGCCGCCTCAGCCCATATCCCGGCTTGGTCCAGTGGAAGGTGTGTTCCCTCACTAATAGGCACCTGAAATAGCTGCAACGCATTAGTGGACCATGTCTGCATTCTCAAGGTAATATGGTCTTCATCAACAAAATGGAAAAAGCCAATGGAACTGCCAGTTAATTCGCTGACTTCATCGGTTGTTTTTTGCATCAATTCCTCGAGGGAGTGATGCGCCGAATATTCCATCAGCTCAAAACGCTTTTGCATGATCGTCTCAGACTGTTTGCGTTCTGTCACATCTTTAGCAACAACGGATAGGCCGCGCGTGGACGGATAAGCATTAATCTCAAAAAAGCGCTTCTGCTCGTTCAGGAGGAAAATTGTTTCAAAAGTTTTGGGTTGATGGTTCTTAAGAACACTTTCGTAAATTTGGCTAATTCGGATTTGGTCTGCCGATTCCCCAAATATCTCGTGCATGGATTTTCCAATTGCATCTTTGGCTGGAATGCCTGTTAACGTTTCGGAAGCTTTGTTCCAATGGGTGTAATGAAGATCCTGGTCCAATTCGAAGAGGATATCGGTGATACTATCTGCAAGTTGGCGGTAATGTACCTCACTAGCACGCAGATCTCGCTCTATTCGTTTGCGCTCAGTCAATTCCTTTTGAATCGTCTCATACAGTCTTGCGTTTTCAAAAGCGATTGCAGCCTGATTTGCCAGAGTTACCAACAAACGTTCATCCTGTTCTGTAAAGGCATCCGGCAGTTCACTTTCCACGCTGACTACACCGATCACCTGCTCACCCACTTTGAGCGGCATGTATAATCCGGACTGAATTCCCACATGTGTATCCATATATCGTGGATGGGTATGGACATTGCCGGTACGGAGGGGCAGCCCGCTTTGAATTACCCAACCACTCAGCCCCTGCCCGACCTTGTTGATTAGAGCAAAATTTTGTTCAGTTTTCGCTCGTTCCTCCTCTTTTAGACTGGGCAGGCTGAATGCCACCAGTTCCAAGTCATCACTTTCTTCCTTTCTCAAACGGATCGTCACATGATGCCATTCAAGGTACTGCGCAAAGGTGTTGATCATTCGATCCCCAATTTCGTTTGCCGTAAGCAGGCGACCCACAGCCAGCCCATTCTCATACAAGGCTTCCAGTTCGGTCAGATGACGCTGAGTTTCCACTTCACTTTGTTTGCGTTGAGTAATATCTTCTTTGACACCCACGAAGTTCGTGATTTGCCCGCGTTCGTTGAAGATTGGCGAAATTGTTACATATTCCCAATACAACTCATCATTTTTTTTCTTATTTAGAAGTTCTCCGTGCCATTCCTTGCCAGATACAACGGTTTGCCAAAGTTGCTTATAGACTTCACCTGAAGTGAGACCAGATTTCAATATTCGCGGATTGTGGCCGAGAGCTTCCTCAAATGTATAGCCGGTAATTTCTGTAAATTTTGGATTGACATATTCAATATTGCCGACTGTATCAGTGATAACAATTGTCGAAGCACTTTGTTCTACTGCGCGTGAAAGCTTGCGGAGTTGCTGCTCTGCCTGTCTGCGCTCTGTGATATCGATGATCGAAACGATCACCTTTGACCAGTCTTCTTCATATCCCTCCGGAATGGAACCATTGACAATTACCTCTATTTGACGGCCGTTGATTGTCTTATCTGCTCCTTCCCATACGAATCTTTTTAGTGGACTCATAAGGCCGAAAATCTCATTTTCAAAATGACTAAGAGGTTCAATGCCCATCGCCTCAGTTAGACTGTTGAGCAGGTCTTCCTTATGTTCAACCTGATAAAGCTCAAGGGATGCTTTATTGATATCGGTAACTCTTACCAGGGATGCAAGCTTCGTCACCTCCTCCGGGTGGATGGAGAAATATTCCCTTAAATCTGTGACCCCGCTTTTTATTAAGAGATCAATTTGCTCTTTGACAAGAGAGTAATCTTCCTCCCAAATGGAAATGGGGGAACTGTCGAAGAGTTCATGATAACGGCTCTGGCTTTTGAGCAGGGCAATTTCTGATTCTCTGCGTTCTGTAATATCAGCCGTGATACCGGCTATTTTTTTTACTTTGCCCGTGGCATCGAAGATCGGAAACGCTCGATCCCAAACCCAACGAACAGAGCCATTTGGCCGTATAATGCGATATTCGATTTCAACTTTCTCTCCACTCTTTTCCTTTTCAATAGCCTGTAATATGGCCGGCTGGTCTTCTGGAAAAACACTATTGATAAATGCATTTGGGTCAGAGACAAGGCTTTTGATTGGGCGCTCCCAGATCACCTCGGCGGCTGGGCTTAAATAATTTTCAGTATCACCTTCTGCATCAGTCATCCAAAATGCTTCTTCGATGTTTTCTGCCAGTTGACGGAAGCGCTCCTCAGAAGCGCGTAATTCAGCCTCTGTCCGCTTGCGTTCATTAATTTCCTCCTGCGCTTGCTGTAACAGGCGGGCATTATGAATGGCGACTGCTGCCTGATTGGCAAAGGCTTCCAGACGCTCGGCATGAACAGGAGTGAAAAAGCCAATTTTCTGGCTGTCCAATAGGATAAAACCAATTACTTGGCCATAAATGGATATCGGCGCGCCAACGTTTGAACGTAGCCAATCAGATACCAACAATCTCTTCCAACTTATATAAGAGTGTGTGTCATGTATAACCACGGTTTTCCCGGTCTCAAGCATCTCCCGCAGGTTGTTCGTTTCAGCTAACGGAAGTTTAACTCCCATAATTTCAGTATGGAAGCCGCGTTCGTTGTAACCGTGCGAGCGGACCACATGAGCAGAGTCGCCATCAATAAGCATAATCGTGGCAGCATCATGCGGCACGACACGTCCCACGGCGGCGAGAATACGATCCAGGACTTCCCCATACTCAAGGGTACTGCTGAGCGTCTCAGCAGTATCGCGTAGGGCTTCCGCCAAGGCGCGTTGTTCACGTTCGGCTTCTTCTGCCAGTTTGCGCTTCGTAATATCCTGATATGTGCCAATGGAGCCGTATGAGACCCCGTTCTTATCGCGTAATTCCACAGCTGCTTCGAAGACCCAATGAATTTTCCCCTCGCGATCTCGAAGGCGATGCTCACATTTCCAGGTGGAGTTTTCGTCCGTACGTACCCGTCGGATCCCCTCGTCCAGGGAATATCCTGCCAAATCCTCAACAAGATTAACTTCTTCAACAAGTGAATCCCATATTTTCGCACTAAATTCCTCCGGTCCATAACCAGTGATCTGGCGAATGCCATCACCTATGAATTCATATTTAATTGACCTGCCTCCATCATCATAATAAGATTCATAATAAGGTACGGTACCGGCGACCTCCATTGCCTGCCGATAAAGCGCCTCTGATTTTTGCAAAGCATCCTCGGCCTGCTTGCGCTCAATTGCTAGTGCAACCTGTGTGGCAATGGATGCCATAAAATCCTTCTCGCGCTCCGAATAGCGATTTGAACGTTCGTAATCTTGTACTGCGATCACACCGATAGTTTTACCTGATGTTTTAAGAGGCACACCCAGCCAGGATGCAGAATTTGTACCTACCAATTCGATTTCACCCTGTGCGACGAGTTGATCGAAACTTTCCTGAGTTAACAGAAGTGGTTCACCAGCATGGAAGACATAGGAAGTGACACTTCTTTCAAGTTTTGTTGGAGGTGCAGGCGGATCGTATTGATCTACGGAATAGATTTCTTCAAACAACTGAGCTTCCTCATCATAAAGAACAACGAAGAAGTTTCTGGCATAGATCACTTTTGCGATTGAATAATGAATAAGTTCCAGCAACTCCTGCAAGTCGGTTGTGTGGGCAAATCCTTGCATGATTTCCAAAAGTGCCTGACGCTCCAACGCGGCTTGCTTGCGAGGGGTAACATCCTGGACTGTTCCTATCAAACGCAAATAACTATTGATAGAGTCATATTCAGCGTGTCCCAGGTTTGAAATCCAACGTACTTCTCCATCCGGGCGGATGATACGAAATTCTTCTGCAAACAATGACTTTTCGTTCACGGCTCTCTCCGCAGAAGCCATGACGCGGGCAACATCCTCATTGTGAACCAAATTTGTGAACGATTCGAATGTACTGCCAAAATCGTCTTCTTTTATACCTGTGATCTCGAAAATCTCTGGTGACCAGAGAATGGAATTTGTCTGGAGGTTCCATTCCCAAACGCTCATCTGTGCTCCCGACAATGCCAAAATTAGTCTGTTTTCACTTTCACGTAGTGCTTCTTCGGCCTTTTTGCGTTCGGTGATATCTGAGATGGATAGAAGAATATGATCTTCATCTTTCGATTTGAACGTAACACAATCAGCGGTTATCCATACTTCTTTTCCAAAAGTACTGCTATGATGGATGTCGGCTGTCACAGGTGCTTGTGTTGTGATTGCCTTTTCAAACAGGTCATACAAACCAGATTTTTTCCATGACTCGATCGTGCGAAAGTTCTGAGTCATTAGTATTTCAACGTTACTTCCCACAATCAAGGCCGCGTTCTCATTAGCGAAGACGCATTCACCTGTAAGCGTATAGGTGAGGATGCCGAGTGGCGAATGATTCAGGATCTTTTCATTGAATGCAAGCAGATCATTCATACGCGCTTCTGCTTCCCTGCGCTCAGTAACATCGTGACCTACCCCAATCAGCAGATCGCCTGGTCCGGCTGTATCCACCCATGAGATCCAGTGGATATTCCCCCACCGATCCTGAATTGGGCGTTCGTAGGCTTCGGTGGAAATGGTGACGTCGCCGTGTGCTGCCCCCCCGACATATTCCTTTTCAATTTGAGCGTCTATGGGCATAGACCGGCTCAGTTGCCACCAGTTGTTGCCCAGCAATTCTTCAGGCTCATAACCTAAGATCGTTTTGGAGGCGGGGCTAACGTAAACAATGCTACCTTGAGGATCGGCAACAAGCACCAGTGCACTCACCCGTTGAAGAATTTGATCAGAAAGTTGCAATCTCTCTTCTACCTGCTTGCGTTCGGTGATATCGCGTCCGACGCCAACCAAACCGATGACTTTCCCTTCGCTATCTCTAAGGGGCATTTTCGTCGTCAAAATAGAAACCCGCTTGCCATCGAAATCCAGCCCAGGTTCTTCATGGTTAATGACAGGTCGTCCGGAATCAAGAACTGCTTTATCAAGTTGCCAGTACTCCTCTGCCATTTCAGGCGGATAAGTATCGAAGTCTGTCTTCCCGATAACATCCTCCATAGCTTTTCCACCAGATGCTCTCCAATCTGCAGTGTTCGACAGTGTTTTTCGTCCCTGTATATCCATTGCATAAATCCGGTCGGGCAGATTATCAACAAGTGTTCTCAAAAGATTTCGTTCCTCTTTCAGCACATTTTCTACCCGTTTGCGTTCCGTGATGTCACGTGAACTTCCCGTGATACCTATCACCTCACCATTATTGTCATGAATCACAATAGAGTTTGCACTCAGGATGAATTCTCTCCCATCCCTGTGTCGGACCTGGCTTTCGACCTCCCTAAATTCACCTGTCTCAGCAATTGTTTTTATGAATATTTCTGAATTCCGATGATCCTGTTCTGAAGCCATGACATCAAAAAAAGAATGTCCAATCAATTCTTCCGGCTCGTAGCCATAAATTTCCTTAGCAGCGCGGTTCAAAAATGTGATCTTTCCTTCAGCATCCACAGACCAGATCAAATCATGAGAAGTTTCGACCAGGTTTTGATACTTGGCCTGGCTTTCGCGTAATGCTTCTTCTGCCCGTTTTTGCTCTGTAATATCACGGTAATTAACAACAATTGCATTGACACTGGGTTCATTCAGCATATTGGTTACAATCGCGTCCACCCAGCGCCATGTTCCATCCGAGCGTCGCAGGCGAAATGTGCCGCGTTCGTGGCTGCCTGGTTTCTGGATGAGTTTTATATACAAGCCGCGTGTCCACTCCTTATCATCTGGATGCATTAGGTCAAAAATATCGTGCCCGAGGAACTCACCGGGTGCATAATTCAGCATGCGGCTGGTGGCAGGACTTTCCCAAATTAAAGTGCCATCCGCTTTTAGAAGAGAGATATTGTCCAGCCCGTTCTCGATTAAGGCGCGGAAACGTTTTTCACTATGTTGAAGTGCTTCTTCTACCTGCCTTCGTTCCAGCAGTAATTGTCTTTCTTCCAGCGCGTGAATTAATGCGGGTCCCAATCTCTTGATGTTATCTTTGAGAATGTAATTATTCGCGCCTGCTTTCATGCATTCCACAGCTACATCCTCGCCGATGGAGCCTGTCCAGATAATGAGCGGAGTCAGGGGCGCGTGTTTATGTGTCAGATTCAAAGCCTTCATCCCATCGAAGCGCGGCATACTGTAATCTGAAAGAATTACTTCGGGTTGGAATACCTCCAATGCATTTAGGAAGTCTTGGCGGGTTTCCACAACCTGAAATTCGCAATCCTCCAATACCTTCTGGATTGCATGTTTAGCCAGGTCAGCATCGGCTGCTTTATCTTCCACGATGAGAATACGGGTTGGTTGCTTCATACTTGCTTTCCTCTTACGCGTTTAATTCAAAAATTGTGATAAGGGTAAATAAATTTCCACTCATTATTTCATTGGATGATTCACCATTAACCAGTAGATACCCAGATGACTCATGGCTTCCATAAATGCATCAAACTGGACCGGTTTAATTACATAACCATTTGCGCCCAGATCATAAGCAGCCTTTATATCGGGGTCTTCAGCAGAGGAAGTGACCATGACCACAGGTATCGTATGCAGGTGTGGATCAGACTTCATAAGGCGCAGGACTTCCAATCCATTCAGTTTTGGTAACTTCAAATCCAATAGAATGACCTTTGGTGAGATCTCCGTGATGCGTCCTTCATATTTGCCGCGCCCAAACAGAAAATCAAGGGCTTCTGCGCCGTCTTCCACGTGAAAAAGCCGGTTGGCGAGATTGTGTCTTTTCAAAGCACGGATCGTCAGTTCCGCATCGCGCGGGTTATCCTCCACCAGCAGGATTTCCACAACATCCTTGTCATTCATGATGATTCTCCTTTTGAGGCAGTGCAAAATAAAAGGTTGCACCCTTGTCCACTTCGCTTTCCGCCCAAACATGCCCCCCATGCCTGCGAATGATCCGCTGAACAATGGCCAGACCGACTCCGGTTCCTTCGAATTCGCTTTCACTATGCAGCCTCTGAAAGACGCCGAACAGCTTATTGGCATATTCCATATCGAAACCTGCACCGCTATCACGCACGTAATAGACAAATTCATCCTTATCTGATTTGCTTCCTACCTCGATGACTGCCTGTTCCTTTTTGGATGTGAACTTGATCGCGTTGGAAAGCAGATTGACCCACACCTGACGCATGAGTGAAGCATCGGCACTGACGGAGGGCAGCGCCGCGATCTTGAAATCAATACGCTCGCGGTCATCTTCTTTTGTTAACTCGTTAAGTACTGAAACCGCCAGTGCTTTCATATCAACATTGGAAGAGTACATTTCCTTACGGCCCAACCGTGAGAAAGCAAGCAGGTCATCGATCAACTGTCCCATGCGGCGGGCCTCTGCACTGATGACGCCACAGACACGCTTGCCTTCAGCATCCAGAAGCGCCTCATAATCTTCTACCAGAATGCGCGTGTAGCCGTCGATGGCACGTAATGGAGCCCGCAGATCATGTGAAACAGAGTAGGAAAACGCCTCGAGTTCCTTATTGGCAGCCTGTAACTTGACCGCTTGATTTTCCAAATCGCTATTCAGTTCTCGAATGGATTGCTCTGCATGTTTGCGCTCTGTAATATCTCGGGAGATGCCAAAAATACCGATTATTTCTGCCTCTGAATTTCGCAGCGGCACTTTTGTTGTCGAAACCCAGGTCTCTCTGCCATCGGGCCACACTACCCATTCTTCGAAATCCACCAACGATTTGCCAGATCTTATGACTTCCTGTTCTTCCGTATAGGCTTTGGCTGCATGTGGAAAGAAGTCGAAATCAGTTTTACCTATCGCCTGGGCCGGGTCGCTTAATCCCAGCAAACTGGCTTGCGACCTGCTGTTTCTGATAAAGCGGCAATGCAAATCTTTAAAGTAAATATGGTCTGGCATATAGTCCATAAGAGCCTGGAGCAAAGTATTCGCTTGCGATAATGCAGCGGTCCGCTCCTCAACTTTACGCTCTAATTCATCATGAATCTTCTGCAGCGCCTCTTCCGTCTGTTTACGATCAGTAATATCTTGAAAAATCCCCTGTACTTTCACCACTTTGCCGCCATCCATAATGGGCAAGGCCATTGTCCTTATCCATTTATGATTTCCTTTCACTGTAACCATTTCCAATTCCAAGTTATAGGCTCTGCCAAGTTCAATCGCTTCCTGTAAGGCCTTTTCGATCTTCTCACGAGACTCGCCTGTGTAAAAGCTAAGCCCTAATTCAACATTCGTTCCCTGTGACGGCTCAAGATCGTGGATTCTAGCAACTTCATCCGTCCAGGTTTCTTTCAATGTCTGTGTGTCAAATTCCCAGCCTCCTACTTTTGCCATCTCGCTGGTCAAGCGGAGTAACTCATCTTTTATGTGCACAGCATTCTGTGCCTGTATACGGTCAGTGATATCCTGTGCAAGAACAAGGGCAGAGTCATGCCCATCTACTTCAATGGTATGGGATGTAATTTCCACATGGATGATTGTTCCATCCTTCAAACGATGTCGCCAGCCACCAGAACGTTCCAGAGCATGGCGTGGCTGTGCCAGGTTATTCATTAACTGCTCTATGTCTTCCCCAGGACGGATATCCGTAATCGTCATCTTCAGGAATTCATCGGGTGAGTACCCATACCTGGTAATGGCTGCTTCATTAACATCCAGAAAAGCCAGCGTCTTCCGGTCATAAACCCACATTGGGTAGGGATTGCTCTGGAACAGGTAACGGTATCTTTCCTCACTCCTCTTTATTTCTTCCTCAGCCTGCTTATGCTCGGTGATGTTCGTTCCGAGCACCGTAATTCCCTCTGTGGAAGGAAAAGCAGTCATTCTATACCAGGCAGTCGTATATTTCCCACCTGTTTCAAACCGCCGTACTTCTCTCGTTTCCATTGCCTTGCGGAAGTTCTCTTCAAGGACTGTTCCCAAGTGTTTTGGGAACATCTTCCAAATGTTTTGACCGATGAAATCTTCGGGTTCTTTTCCTATTTTCCGGGTGAATAGCCTGCTGGCATAGACAAAATTCCAGTCATGATCAAGCACATAAAAATCATCTTGGATACTCGCCAAAATCTCATTTAATACCAAGTTGCTTCGTTCGAGTTGTTCTTCAGCCTGCTTGCGTTCAGAAATATCCTGTGCAGTTGCCACACGATACACTAATTCCCCGTCTTCACCTGCTACGCTTACCAGATCCATCTGGACCGGAAACAGAGAACCATCTTTGCGGGTCATCCGGGTCTCATAAGAGATGTGACCAATCTGGTCGGCTCTTTCTATATTGTCCCGTACATGCTCATGGTCTGATTGTGCATATAGGCTCAGGATGGATGAACCAACAACATCTTCCACTCTGTACTTGAGCATATTCGCGAACGCAGGGTTGCATACCAGGATACGGTTTGTATCCGGATCAACGATTGCAATCCCATGTGCGCAGCCTTCAAAGGCATCTGCCCATTGTCTCAGTTTTTTTCTGGATTCCTTTTGTTCGCTAATATCCTGCACCAATGTGAAGAAACCTTTTACATGTCCGTTATCCGCGATATCTGGCACATAGGTAACAGTTACAAAGCGTTCGCCGCCATCCTGATAGGGTATTTCCGTTTCATAGGTTACCATTTCCCCGTTCAACACTTTATCAACATATTTTGAAGCCTTTTGGTATACCGCCTGACCTACCACTTCTGCAATATGTTTTCCCTGTGGTCTCTCCCCGAACCATTCTTCATAGGCCTCGTTGGCAAATTGATAGCATTGATTTTTGTCGATATAGGAAATTAATACGGGCAGTGCATTGATCACTACCTGTAGCTGCTTTTCACTGACATGCAATCTGCTGGTATGACGTTGGATTAACCAATAAAGCAGAAATGCTGTGACAATCACGTATCCCCAGCCCTTATACAGGCTAAGACTGGCAAGCATCTCTTTGTTCACTGCAATACTTTCAGCCAGCCGATCGGAAAACAAAATCCATACGCTGCCGATAAGAAGATAGATCCCAGCGATCTTGAATGCCCCCGAATTGAGAGGACTTGATAATGAGGAGATTGGTTGCTTATTCATAGATGCCTCTCGTTGCAAAGATCGCCTGCCAATGTTGCTATTACGTGCTCTGGAAACAAAAATTAGATAATATCGCTCTTAAAACATTTTCCTGTCCATCCTAAGATATGCACAGGGGGGGATTCCCTACCCTTGAAATACTGCTAATTTGCCTAGGCATTTTCTCTGCATTGCATGACCGTGTAATTCGAGTATGCTTTCTCTTGGTACTCTTTGTGTCCTTTATGATTAAGGATTTACTACTGTCCATTTGGATAGGAGAAAACCCTTCTCCTGCATGAGGAGTTATTTTTTCAAAAGCGTATACTAAGTAAAAAAATCAAAAGGAGGATTCCTGTGAACATCAATAAATCGGGTCTTTTTTGGGGAGTGCTGTTGATCGGCGGAGGT
>DATFQC010000238.1:0-6040 GCA_035264425.1 Anaerolineales bacterium | reverse complement strand
GCGCCGTGAGCACCCAATGGGTCTTTGACACCTTGGATCACGCCCAACCGATCTGGCACTGGTTAGTAGCGGCCTACTCATGAATTCTGGCCTTCGCAAGTTGGTCCGTACCGGGCATATCGTATTCACAGTCGGCTGGCTAGGCGCGGTCGCTGGCTTTTTTGCCCTGGCTGTCACCGGTCTCAACAGTCGGGATGTACAAACGGTTCGTGCGGTCTATTTCGCGATGAAACTTATCACGTGGTCTGTGATTCTCCCATTTAGCTTCATCCCTCTTTTGTTGACCGGCCCTCTACTGTCACTGGGCACGCCATGGGGTTTATTCAGGCATTATTGGATCATAACCAAGCTCGTGATCAATATCCTTTCGGTCCTGGTTTTGGTCCTTCATCTGCAGCCAATCAATTACCTGGCGCGTGCCGCCACAGAATCGACACTGTCCTCTGCCGATCATTCTTTACAGCTCCAAATGGTGATCGCCTCTGGTGCTGCTCTGGGAGCACTACTGGCTGCCACCGCGCTCGCGGTATACAAGCCGAGAGGTGTGACTCCCTATGGATGGCGGAAGCAATATGAGGAGCGTGCAAGTTCACAAACCTGAAATGCTGCAACGAAATAAGCATCCATGCCTGGTTTGGAAATCAATAATGTTAATCTAATAGGCTCATGGCCCGTTGCTTATCGCCTCGCTCTACCGGTTGGTTAAACCATTCCTCTGCAATTATGTGGAAATCAAACAACTGAACGACAAAGCATTCACGTGAGAAATGTCATAAGCCATTTTGCCTAATGATCATCCCGCTATCCTGCGCTCAGACATCTGAGGAATTCTGCTTATCATGCTAGCATCTCATTTCGCCAGGAGAATGGATGACAAGTGAAACAACCTCACCCCTGATTTCTTTGCAGAGCACTCGGTTAAGAATCTTTTTCCATGCACTACTATTTGTAGCTGGATTTTCATTGGTGTTTATTGTCGGCTGGGGTGGCTCTGTGACACTTGTAGGTCAATTATTCGGCACCTATAAACACGTCATCGCCCAAATCGGTGGCATAGTCGTGATCATTTTCGGATTGGCAACTTTAGAAGTGATCCGGCTTCCCTGGTTCTATACAGATACACGCGTCCAACACACAGCTCAGCGCGGAACCTATGGCGGATCGGCATTGATGGGTGTTTTCTTTGCCGCAGGTTGGAGTCCCTGCATCGGAGCAACACTGGGTGCGATCCTAACAATGGGACTCAGCCAGCAAACTGTGGGACAAGCGATGTGGCTGGCTTCAGGATATTCACTTGGTTTGGGCCTTCCTTTTCTCGCCATGGCGCTCGGTCTGGAACGCGCAACAGGCTGGATTAAACGAATAGCACGTTATCGCCGTGCTATTCAGATCGCCAGTGGAGCGTTCATTATCGTGATTGGCATACTCCTCCTCACGAACACAATGAGTTTGATCTCCATTTGGGCATTTAAGAATGGTTATTTTGTTGAAGCGTTCGCTTCCTATGCAGCTGCACCGACCTACCTCACGGCGATGATTGCAGGGCTGCTCTCCTTTATTTCACCCTGTGTACTTCCACTCGTACCTGCTTATCTTGGTTACTTAAGTGGACAGACAATTCAAAGGATCTGAATGAGAAAATTTCTTCTTGTTTTCGTTTTGCTTATTGCAGCTTCAATTGCAATTGGTTGTCAATCCAAATCCGTGACCGGGGAAACTGTTACGTTGAAGAATGGCTCTTACCAAAATATCACAGTCGATGAATTAAATAGGCTGTCAAAGAGCAAGGACTTTGTTCTTATGAATGTGCATATCCCTTTTGCCGGAAACATCGTCGGAACAGATGTATCGATCCCTTATGACCAGATCGAGAATGATCTCTCTCAATTCCCTACCGACAAAAGCACAAAAATCGTGCTTTATTGCCGAAGCGGGCATATGAGCACGATTGCAGCGGAAAAACTTGTATCGCTCGGTTTTACCAACATTTGGAATCTCAAAGGGGGGATGCTGGAGTGGGAAAAGGCCGGATACCCAATTGAGAAGTAAGAATAAACCGAATAAGTAAATGAAGTTTTGGCTACTGCAGTGATCTTGATAGCAAGACAAGCCAGGGGCTCTGCAAATATTGTGATCCGAAAAAAGCTTTTCAGCCCGTTAGATACTTATCCAAAATGGCGTATTTACCGGTAGGCCATCTTGCGCTGTCTGTTCATTTGTTTACGGTGTATGCTTAGCTAGACTCGTTAAGATGAAATTCGATTTGTCTTTGCAGAATTATTACTTTCCAGTTATCAAATGTAAATAGAGGTTAAGTATGGACCTTCCTAGGCTTTTAAGAACCTTGCAAGCCCTCCGAGAATTGCGTAAACACGAACGTTGGACACGTTCGCAACTAATAGCCTATCAAAGCCAGGCACTGCAGCAATTACGAGAGCATGCCTATGCTCATTCACCGTTTTACCAGCGTTTTCATCGGGGCTTATTTGATCGTCCATTGCAAGATTTACCCATTCTTACCAAGTCCATGATGATGGAAAACTTTGATGAGCTGGTAACAGACCGTTCCATTTCCCTGGATAAGGTAAGGGCATTTTCAGAGGATCGAACAGAAAACGGCCTTTTTCAAGATCGTTACTGGGTAACTGCTACTTCCGGCAGCAGCGGCCACCCTGGATTCTTTCTTTTCAACCAACAGGAGTGGTTGTCCATTGTGGCATCCTTCGCCCGAGGCCAGGAGTGGTCTGGGGCAAGAGTTAGTATCCTCCAGCGCAGAAAGATGGCAACCGTAGCATCCACGAGCCCCTGGCATACATCGTCACAGGTAGCCAGGACTGCCCAATCTTGGTGGACACCTTCCATTCGCCTACCCTCCACTGATTCATTGGAAAACATTGTTCAAGAACTCAACAATTGGCAGCCGGCTATTCTGATTGCCTACGCCTCCATGGCTCGCATTCTGGCCAATGAACAATCGGATGGGCGACTCCAGATCCGGCCAAAAAAGGTTTTTACTAGTTCTGAGGTGCTTACAGAGGAAACCCGGCGACTCGTCAGATCGGTATGGGGTGATGAGCCGTACGATCAATATGGTGCGACCGAAACCGCCGATATTGCGGCCGAATATGAAGGCTGCAGGCACTTGCATCTGTTCGAGGATTTAGTGATTGCAGAAGTTGTAGATGAACACTACCAACCTGTACCCCCGGGAAGTTATGGATCCAAGTTATTAGTGACCACTCTTTTTAGTCGTACGCAGCCTCTGATCCGCTATGAATTAAATGACAGTGTCCGTATCTCCACTGAAACCTGTCTCAGTGGATTGCCTTTTGCCATTCTGGAAGGAATCCAAGGCCGGGTGGAAGACACCTTGTCTGTACCTGCAAAATCTGGTGATCGAGTTGCCATCCAATCTTTGGTATTTAATCGCATTATGGATATTCTGCCCATCAGTGGCTGGCAGGTTACTCAAAATGCTGATGACACTTTAACAGTGCTGATCAGTGGGGCACGTGACAATGTAAAAGATAGTGAGCTAGAGCACACTTTGAGTGAGGCGCTCGCAGAGCAGGGGGCCTCCGTTCCATCCATTAAAGTGCAGAGAATACCCACAATCCCGAAGACCCCGTCGGGAAAAACACCACTGATCAAAGGATATAAACCATTACATGTATAAGAGCAGATCGAGCAAGGAATTACTTCTGCAACCGGACGACGTCCCGCCATAGGCATATTTGCTTATATTGTTTTGCGTAATACGACCCTGGCCAAGGGAGTCTGTTGTGTGTAACAATTGAATTCAACAAAAGGAGCTCCTCTTATGGCAACAACCGTACATGATCCTGTCTGTCACATGGATATTGACCCTGCAAGCGCCGCTGGCACATCTGAATATAATGGCCAGACCTATTACTTCTGTTCAGCTGGGTGCAAAAAATCCTTTGACAAGGAACCCGAAAAATATCTCGGCAACACTGATCAACATCAAGACCATCATTAAACCTTCAAGGAGACCGAAATGTTCAAGAAATTTATATTTGCGTTAATACTGATAATGTTGCTCTCTCAATTCACTGTTCCAGCCGCTTTTGCAGCAGAGGCGCCTACAGGTAGTTGTCCTCCAGGCTTTACCATAGAGATGGTAATGGATCATGATATGCATCCCCATCAACATGTGGGTACTGACGCTGACTTGAACGGTGATGGATTCATTTGTATGAAACCAGTAACACCCGAAGGGAAGATCCACGTCCACATGGACAACAATTTGCCTTAACTTTAATAACTAACCTGTACCATCATTCTTATGAAAACAGCCTATCCAAAAAATAGGCTGTTTTGCTTATATCGAAGCAGGCGATATTCTACTGTTGATCGTTTGAAAACCAACTACAATGATACATACCAAAAGGAGTTTCACATGACCGATTCTGAACATAAACATGATCAGCATCCTAGTCACAAAGCAAGTGATAGCGGACAGTCACATACAAACCATCCGACCCCGCACAGTGACCCTACTGGCCATACCATGTCCAACCATGCTGCGCACGATATGCATGTTCATGAAGAAAATCAAGTAACCGCTACCCATCATCCTGAACATGCCCAGCATACCGACCACGCCGGTCATGAGCAGATGTTTCGAAGTCGTTTTTGGGGAAGTTTATTGCTAAGCATTCCTGTTCTGGTCTTCAGTCTCATGATCCAGGAGTGGCTCAGATTTAGAGTCCCCTCCTTTCCCGGCAGCGAATGGATTCCGTTTATCTTTGCCCTGATCATCTTTGTCTATGGCGGAATTCCTTTCATTCAAATGGCGGTGCCTGAAATTCGGAATCGTGAACCGGGGATGATGACTTTGATCTCGCTGGCAATTTCGGTGGCATTGGTTTACAGTCTGGCTGCGCAACTCTTTAACCTTGGAGAGGGTTTCTTCTGGGAACTGGTTACCCTGATTGACATCATGCTGCTGGGCCACTGGCTGGAGATGCGCAGTGTCCGCCAGGCATCGGGTGCCTTGAACGAACTCGCTAAACTAATGCCAGATACCGCGGAGTTAGTCAGCGCGGATGGCAGTACTAAAGGCGTCTCCGTCAGCACGCTAAAGACAAATCATGTTGTCCTGGTCAGACCGGGCGCAAGCATCCCTGCTGATGGTCTGGTTGCGGAGGGGGCATCGAGTGTGAATGAGTCTATGGTCACAGGGGAATCGAAACCTGTCGATAAAGTCAGTGGCTCAAAAGTCATTGCGGGAACGATTAACGGGGATGGCAGTCTGCGGGTGCGCGTGACAGCGACCGGTGATCAAACCGCGCTGGCAGGAATCATGCGCCTGGTGGAACAGGCACAGAGGTCGAAATCAAAAACGCAATTGCTCGCGGATCAGGCCGCCGGCTGGCTGTTCTATATTGCCCTGGCCGTTGCCGCACTAACTGCCATAGCCTGGATCTTCGCAATCGGCTTCAATCTTGAGGTCCTGCAACGGGTCGTGACGGTCCTTGTGATTGCCTGTCCACATGCACTTGGCCTCGCTGTTCCATTGGTCGTTGCTATCACAACCTCCATTGGCGCTCGCAATGGAATCCTGGTGCGCAATCGATTGGCATTAGAGGCAGCGCGCAATATTGATGTGGTGGTCTTCGACAAGACAGGTACGTTAACAGAAGGAAAGTTTGGTGTTGTCGGAATTTCAAGTGAGGGCTGGGATGAGGAGCGCGCCCTGGCATTGGCTGCAGCCATCGAGGGTGACTCTGAACATTTGATTGCTCGAGCCATTCGTAATGCATCCGATGAACGAAAACTACAACCGCCAGCGATCAGCAGTTTCACAGCCATAAAGGGACGCGGCGTTCGAGCGAGTTTGGATGGAACGCCTGTTTATGTAGGTGGACCACGCCTCCTAGAAATGCTCCAGGTGTCTCTATCCCCAGTACTTTCAGGTTTTGTACAGGAGGCTGGAGAAAAAGCTCAATCCGTCGTTTTTCTAGTTGTTGATAAACAAGTCATTGCGGCATTCGCTGTGGCGGATGTGATCCGCACT
>DATFQC010000237.1:0-4207 GCA_035264425.1 Anaerolineales bacterium | reverse complement strand
CGTGACGTGAACCTCGTGGCCAGCGCTATCCTTGCAAGTGATTCCCTTGACACGCCCATTTTCTTTCTGAATACCGATGGCTGCGCAATTTGCGCTTGCGGTCACATTGGGAGCTTGCGTGGCTCGCTCCCATAGTGCCGCATCGAAACGATTGCGATCAATTCCATAACTATAGTTGCGGTCAATGTTCATCAGCGCGGTTGGCATAAATACCTGGAAATGACCGATAAAGCTCAGGGTATATTCTGTGATGATCCCATCCGGATGGGTATATTCCTTTTCATCGAAGCCCAGCTCATCCATCAACCGCATCGTGCCCGCATGGATAATGGGACTACTGGGAACCTGGGGCAGGCTCGGAAAATTCGCGCGGTCCATGAGAAATACCTTCAGATTTTGTTCTGCGAGGCGCATGGCCAAACTGGAACCCGCAATTCGCCCCCCGACAATGATTGCATCATAATGGTTGGTCATTCTGTTTCCTTTTTACTTACTCGAAAGGAGGTCCCTTGGATAACTACAATCCCAATGATGATCTTTGTATCTTTGCTCATTGCTTTTCCTTAACTATTTTGAAAGACAAACGTCAACAGTTTATTTTTGTGTAGCAGCCTGTGTTAAGCTGTTTTGATTTACTGATGTAATTCAGCCTTTGCTTTTTCAATCCAATCAAACAGCAAATGACGGCTTTCCTGATAACTATCAGACCATTCACGCGCAAGTTTTTCAAATACTTCGTTACTTGTTTTTATACTATCAAGAATCCCAATTGACGTAAACGGCTTCTGTGTGGCTGCTAACTGCGTAACAATTTGATTCCCGAGCCCACCCTGTTTGTGGATATTCGTTCCAGTTGCGCGATCTCTAAGCATCATCCCTAACACGCTGGAGTCACAAAACAAAGTATGTGCCAGATGTAAAGCAATGAGTAGATCGTTACGGACAACCTTGTAGACTGCGAGCATGCTCTTAAATCTAAAATTACGAACCAATTCAAGGAATTGTTCTTGGGTTGCCGCAGGTATTGGATTCTCAACAAAACCCTGATGAACCATTTCATCAATCATCCCTGAACGCGAGAATATCACTTTGGCGGCAGAAGAAAAAGGAACACTCAGCCATTTATTAATCTCTGCCAACTTTCCTTCAGATGTGATGACAAAATCTATTCGGTTGAAGTTTTCAAAACATACACGAGTTGTACATTTAAAATCATCGGCTGACTGGCTATAGGTATATAACGTACCAAAGGAAGTTACCCATTCCATGGCGGGGAAAAATTTATCCATCTTTCCATCTTTAACAACGACAAGAATATCGATATCGCTCCACTCATCAGGATTAGAATCTGTATTGCTAAGCGAACCGAAGAGCAGAAGACCTAAAACATTCTGATTCGGTTCAAAGTAGGAAATTAGTTTATCCAGCATGTCTTCTTGCCAGTATTTCACAATATCTCTTTCTTCCTTGCTTTATTGCACAGGGAACCGCCTGACTCGGAGTTATGCCGCAACACGCTGTATCACGAGCTTTGAACAGCATTATACGCCCAGGCCTTCCCCTTCAAACAAAAACGGATGAAGCAAGGTTGCCTTATCGGTTTTTGTAAACCTGTTTACCTGTCTACTTGATTAAAGATCTCTTTTACACTCTGATCCGCCTGGGAGCGTCCACTCGAGTGCCACTATGTATTGCGAGTCAGTATCTCAAACTCGTACATTTCACCATGACTTAGATATCGCACACGGCTTTCCAATTCTGCCGCGGGACGGCGGTCTGGAATTCTTCTAATAGTAAAAGTGCATCTATACTGCTTAAGGGGACAGAGTAGGCGTTCCCGTCAGGGCTACTGCCGCATTGAGAACAACCAGCGGCGGTTCTGCAGGATGTGTGCGCCTCCAATGCAGATGTTTCTCCATTGCTAAGACATTTGGAATATCTTTCCACGCCCCCTTGGGAAATAGCCTCTGAACATCGAAAAGATAGTGCTCGCCGTATTCCGGTATTTCTACACGTTGCACAGTGCCATCTGTGTTGAGATCGATCACCGCCGGGATGCTCGCGGCAGGGAAATAGTAATTTCCAATCTCTGGCGAAGGCATAGTCGTTAAACAAAACGCCCACACATTAATCTTTTGCTCCAATTTTTCCGTCAGTTCCCACTCGCAGAGCACTCGCCCGCGCGGGTATTGCGGCAACAGTTTTTCTGCAAAAGCCGTCTCATATTCCTGCCACCGATTCAATTCAGAAGGATCCGATGGAATGAATGATTTCCCGGCCTCGGGCAATACCGGACCGCCTTGTCCCTGGTTTAAGCCAATTAATTGTTTGTCAAGTTTATTCAATACATCATTCGGAAATGGGGTTGGCGCGTACAGCGAACGATGAGATCGATCATCATGAACATCAAAGATAATTTTCCACTTGCCCTGTTCCTTCCGCAACTGCATAATATGTTTGACGTTCGCCATGTGCGAAGCAATCCCGGAAGGTAGCGAGAGCTCATCAACGACACTGTGCCCTTGCGCGAAATTTGCTCTGGCCCTTTGTCCCGAGTCGTAGACCACGATTTCGCTGTAGTCCAGTGTGAAGTGGTAAGACGCATATCTTAGAAAGTTTATCCTGGCCCACACGATCTCGAGAGCCTGCTTTCTCAATTCTGTTTTCAAAAACCCTTTTGCCTCCTCACTGGTGGATACGGTATCACCAAACCCATCCACTCGAAACGTATTGTGCATGGTATAGATCTTGTCGAAATAGGAGGCAATTACTTTTCTGATCTCCTCATGTTCTGCTTCATAAGTAGAGATAGCAGTTGGCGGTGTTGATGGCAATGATGTTGGTGGTTCGATAATAAACGTTGGAGTTAAGCTCGGAGGAAGGGTTGGCGTGGCGATACGCCAGGCCGTTTGTGTTTTTACGAGTTTTGTAATGGCTACAGAAATTGCTGTTTCCATCACATTTGCCGGGCTCGGCGTGGGTGTTGACCTGAAACCCGAACAAGAAGTTAACGTCAATATCAATAGGAACACAGAAATTACTGATCCAGCAACGATTCTCATGTTTCCCTTGTCTTTTTTTGAAGCAAAGACATTCGCATATTGCCAACCATACAGGCAAAATTGTCGCATGTCACTTCTGTTATTGCAACTGACGAACACCAGGATTTGTTCCCATAAATAAAAATTGCGATGGTATCTCGACCACCGCCAATTTCAATGTTTTAGTTTGCGCCCCGCTCTGCGGGGTTGTGTTAGGCGGCGTGCTACTAGTCTTTCACAGGGCGCTCGGCCATGGGGCACCCGTTTGCAGCGCTGTGGCATATTCCTGAAGCCGCTGGTCATCATGCCCACGGATTTGCATCAAGAAAGGAAAATCTTCTGGCGTCACCGTGAGTTTCGCCATTGGCTGCACCGGCACAAAACTGGCGAGCTGTGCGATATGGACCTGGTTGGAGCCCAAGGCGAGGGGTGACTGAGTCGTGAATGTGCTCCGTGGCAACAGATAAACCGTCCCGGTTCGCCAGGGTTGACTCGGGAGCGCCGCTTGGCTGACGGAGAATACATAGTAGGGACCGTGGTGTGCGCCAGTTTCGTCGATCAGGCGAACGCAGGCATTGGTGATCGACATCACACGCTCACGGTCGACAATGGCAAAGAACATGGCCCACAGGCCATCCGAGGCAGCATAGATGGCTTTCTGATTGCCAAATTCGTTGAGGTCACTCGACTGGCGTGGCTCGAACTGGGCAATATTGGGATTGCCTGAACCGTGCAAGGCGATATCGTGCTGATCGGCGAGATGGC
Source organism: Anaerolineales bacterium (assembly GCA_035264425.1). GTDB lineage: Bacteria > Chloroflexota > Anaerolineae > Anaerolineales > Villigracilaceae > Defluviilinea. Next base: position 401 of record DATFQC010000237.1, on the reverse strand, counting down.
ACAGGAACTGCCACTTTGGCCAGGGCAAAGTGAACTGAATGCTTGGGCACTCGCCGGGGCGGAGAGTCCTATTGAGCAACTCATCAAAAGCCATTTCAGCTCTTTCGTCGACGTTCACGCTGGGGCGTGTCAGCCAATAGTCCGGTAGCATCATATTTGTGACTCCATTCTTATCGCCGCCTAGTAGTTTGCGTTAGTGGCAGGGGTGGGACGAGACAACGCCATTTTACCGGAATTAACTTCAAGCCACCAAAACTGCTTGAAAACGCGCACTGCGTCGCGCTGCGGGGCTGTGTTAGGCGCCTTTTTACTACCGATAGCTCCTGATGTTTGTAAAACCAAACATTTAGACTCTTTCATATAGGTGGTTTAATTCTAATGTTTTTCCCTGGCAAACGCTC
>DATFQC010000236.1:0-4260 GCA_035264425.1 Anaerolineales bacterium | reverse complement strand
CTCGGCATCGATTATCTAATTCCCATCGGTGGAGATGATACGCTCAGTTATGGTGTGCGCATGTACCAGGAGGCATCAAAGTGGTTGCCATTCCCAAAACGATGGATAATGATGTGCCAGGCACAGACTATTGTATTGGCTTCAGCACCTGTGTGACCCGTACGATTGAGCTGGCCAACAGCCTGCGGACAGTAGGCGGTTCTCATGAGCGCGTCGTGGTGCTGGAGGTATTTGGAAGATATGCCGGCTTTACCGCCATGCTTCCCACGATGGCGGGCGCGGCCCACCGTTGTGTGATCCCCGAGCATAAATTTGATATCGAACGGCTGACGGAATTATTAATGCACGACCGCGCCCTGAACCCGAGCCGTTATTCGGTTGTTCTGGTCTCAGAAGGTGCCATGTTCCAGGGAGGTGAAATGGTGTTCGAAGACCGGGCCACGGATGCATACGGTCACATGAAACTGGGAGGTATCGGCGATCTCGTTTCAGCCCGTATCAAGGAATCGACGGCAAAATATAACAATGGCCGCATGGTCGATACTGTTAATCAAAAACTGGGTTATCTGGTACGCTGCGGTGACCCGGATGCCATTGACTCGATTGTCCCTATGGCATATGGAAATCTTGCACTCGATCTTGTGCTTAAGAGAGTCCATGGTCTCCTGGTAGTGCTTAAGAATGGACGCTACGATAATATTCCGATTGATATTGTGACAAGCACGAAGAAAACTGTTAAAGTCGACCGCTTCTATAACACCGATCGTTTGCGGCCAAAATTCGAGAGCTTCGAAATGACCCCATTATTCATTATGACGAGCGACGCGTTTTAATACAAAATCGATGCTTAAAATAAAAGCGCGAACTCATGGTTCGCGCTTTTATTATTGTTCTTCACGTTTGATCTGGAATGAATCAAAGTCCCGAGCCACAGAAGTGTTCGGGAAAATCGCCTGGGCCTCTTTCAGAACATCTTTCCCGCGATACCTGCGCGAAATATGGGTCAGGATCAATTTTTTCACTCCAGCCTTTACCGCTAACTCGGCGGCCTGACGCGCCGTGAGATGTGAGAATTGACGAGCCATCTCAGCTTCTTCATCGATATAAGTGGATTCGATCACGAGCGCGTCCGCATCTTTGCAGGCCTCCAGCAGGTCATCGGTTCTTCCAGTATCCCCAACCACGACGAGTTTCAAGCCTTTTTGAAGCGGACCCAGTACATCATCGGGTTGAATGCGTTTGCCATCTGGCAGAGTAATTTCATGACCCGCAACCAGGTCGCGGCGTTCGGGTCCGAATGGAACCCCGAGCTCATCCGCTTTTTCCGGCAGGAACGGACGGCGTGATTTGCCTTCGAAGACATATCCCAAACAATCTGGCCCGCGGTGTGTCACAGAAAACGCGGTCACCGTAAAGTCATCCCCTTCAAAAAAAGTACCAGATTTGATCTCGTTCAATCGAAGCGGCATAGGTGGCTGGTTGCCGCGCAGCACAACGCCATACAACAAGTCATGCACGCGGTCGAGTGTGGTCCGCCCACCGAAAATATCCAGCTCTTCCACAGCTTCCCAACGCAGGAAGGTAGACATCAATCCACCCAACCCAAGGATGTGATCGAGATGACCATGGGTGAGCAAAATACGCGTCAGATTCTTAAAGCCAGCGCCTGATTGCAATATCTGACGCTGCGTGCCTTCACCGCAATCGATCAGAAAACGATACTCATCGTGTTTGACGATTTGTGCTGAAAGACCGCGCTGGGCAGAAGGCGCGGAGGCTGAAGTACCAAGAAATAATATTTCAAACAAATTGACCTTTTCTGTTGACCACCAACGTACAGGGACGATGAGTAATCGCTCACAGGGATTTTTTGGAACTGTCGAGCAATTTTACCTTACAGGGTGCTACACGACAAAACCAGAAATCAATTTTCTACTGGGAATTTAGGAGATGGGCGGCCAAGAAAAACAGACCATTTGTGCTATACTTTCGATTACCGCATAAACAACCAACAAGGAATTCGGTTCTATTCTTTCTTTTCTGTAAATGTAGTGGTTTATGCCGAAGCAGTACTCATATGCCTCTCAAGACTCCTGCTCCGACTTCTAAGTCCGGTGGAAAACCCAAAGGTAAGACAGCACCCTCCTCGCAGGCAAAGAGCAAAACGCCTGCAGCAAAGGGAAAGTCAGCGCCTCGTGTTTCTCCGCCACCTGTACCTGTTTCTGTTTCCTGGTGGAATAGCCTCTCCCCGGAACGCAAACTGGATGTTGTTGGCGCGGTGATGTCGGTGGTGGGAATTCTGATTCTGCTGGTTCTGTTCTCTGCGCAACGCAGTGCCTTGACCGGGAGCATGATCCACGTATTCAGCCAAATGCTGGGCTGGGGAATTTATATCCTGCCGGTGGCATTGATCGTGATGGGCCTGTGGCTGATCCTGCGTCGGATCGAAAAACTTCCACCCCTTTCCCTGGAACGCGCCACAGGAATTATCCTGTTCTTTCTATGGTTGCTCACAATCATGCACTCGATTATCCCGCTTGAGACGGCTGATCAGGCTGTGCTGCTGGGGGTGGGTGGTGGCTATATCGGTAATCTATTTGCGCGAATCTTGCTCAACGGTTTTGGTAAAGCGGGAGCGAGTGTCATTTTATTTGCCTGGCTGCTCATTACCGTGGTGATGATCTTTGATATTGTTGTCGCGGACCTTTTCCGGTGGGTGAATCCGCTGTTCCTGAAAGTCCGTGAACAGCTTGCCAAACCCATCACAAAATCCGATAAAACGTTCGCGCCTGAGGGTTTGGAAGTTGCCTCCAATGGATATATCCCTTTAAACCGGCCTCAACCTGTTGTTAAAAACGAAACACCAGGTTTGCCGGTGAAAACTGTCAAACCAGCCGAGGCCGTGATCAATTGGCAATTACCGGATGTGAAACAAATCCTTGATTCGGGCACCGCGCCCTCGGTCAATGAAGAATTCATCCAGCAGCGTGCCCGTTTGATCGCTGAGACACTGGCCTCCTTCGGCGCGCCGGTGCAGGTGGTGGAGATCAATCGCGGACCAACAATCACGCAGTTTGGCGTGGAACCACTCTTCGTCGAGACGAGGAACGGGCGCACAAAAGTACGTGTCAACAAAATCGCCTCTCTGGTGGATGATCTGGCGCTTGCGCTCGCTGCCCCCCGCATCCGTATTCAGGCGCCAGTGCCCGGTCATAGTTATGTAGGGATCGAAGTTCCAAACGATGAGATGACCTTGGTTGCCTTGCGTGACATCCTTGAAAGCGATTCATTCCAGCGCAATAAGAATGCGTTGCGCTTCGCGCTGGGGAAAGATGTGACAGGACATCCGCTTACTACAACCCTTGATACCATGCCGCATTTGCTTATTGCAGGCACGACCGGCTCTGGTAAATCGGTGTGTGTCAATGCGATATTAAGTTGTTTCCTAATGTACAACACACCGGATGACTTGAGATTAATTCTTGTTGACCCCAAGCGTGTGGAATTGACCGGCTATAACGGGATCCCACATCTGCTGTCGCCGGTGGTCGTTGAGATTGATCGCGTGATCGGTGCCCTGCAATGGATGACCCGCGAGATGGACAAGCGCTATCACATGTTCGCGCAGGTTGGCTCACGCAACATTGCTGACTACAACGCTAAAATGAAACTGCAAGGTGGAAAGAAACTGCCGTTTCTGGTCGTGGTCATCGATGAATTGGCTGACCTGATGATGATCGCCCCCGGCGAGACCGAGCAGACGATCACGCGTCTCGCCCAGCTGGCGCGTGCTACCGGTATTCACATGATCCTTGCCACGCAGCGTCCCTCAGTGGATGTAGTGACCGGTTTGATCAAGGCAAACTTCCCAGCCCGCATTGCGTTCGCCGTTGCGTCCAACACCGATAGCCGTGTTATTCTCGACCAGCCTGGCGCCGAACGATTGCTTGGGCGTGGCGACATGCTCTTCCAGGCACCCGATGCCCCTTCTGCGGCCCGCTTGCAGGGCGTGTTTGTTTCTGACAGTGAAATACAGGGCCTTGTGGAGTTCTGGAGGGCACAAGTCAGTGGAGCCAGCGCGTATGCCACCTCTGGCGCGCCTGCCCCTGAGGGTATGCCCAAGTCAGATATACCACTCAAGCAAACCGCGATGTTTGAAGAAATGGCTCCCGCCGAATCAAATGCAGATCCATTGCTGGCCGAAGCCATTGACCTTGTGCGCCGCGAGGGACGCGCCTCTGTTTCCATGCTGCAACGGCG
>DATFQC010000235.1:0-6396 GCA_035264425.1 Anaerolineales bacterium | reverse complement strand
TGGCACAGGGCTCGCGCCGCTTTGCTGCGCATTTCGAATCGGAGGAGGAAGCTGTTCAAGTGAACGGACTCGAAGTCGCCTACCACGATCCACGCGGCGTTTCAGGGATGGCGTTGTCGTATGCAACCAGTCCACGCGGTGCCTGTCACAATCAATCCGATTATTTCTTTGTCGATTTTGGACATACACAGGAAAGCTTGGGGATTACCTATTTTGAGCGCCAAGCCCAAGCTGAGAAAGCTGCGAATGTTGCCAGGCATCAGGATTGGCGTACGATTTTTAATGCGGTCGTCATGTGTATTTTTGCCAACGTTGAGCCAGAAATGCAAGTCAAACTAATCAACGCCGCCTGTGGCTTAGACTGGACGATTGATGACATGCTGAAAGCCGGGGAGCGGGCCTGGAATCTCAAACGGGCCATCAACAATCGCATGGGCTTAACCCGAGCCAATGATAAACTTCCAAAAGCCCTGCTCGAGCCGTTTCCCGATGGCGGCTCGGCTGGATTTGTCCTCGATTTTGAAGCAATGTTATCTGCTTATTATCGAGCGCGCGGCTGGGATTTGGAAACGGGCAGGCCTTTAGAAGAAAAGCTACTGGAATTAGACTTAAGTGATATTGCAAAGGACCTATGGGGATAATTTGATTTTTGTTAGAGGGCGGGGCGACACTGAAAGTTTTTGACTTCACTTGCAGTAGAATCCTGCCATCACAGGAGAGCACAAATATATGAAACTTGTTACCGTATCTCAAATGCAGGCGATTGAAAAAGAAGCCGATGAGAATGGCTTGACCTTTGACCAGATGATGGAAAATGCAGGCCGCGGGCTTGCTGACATTATTCTCGAGATGTATGCTGAAGACGTCGAATCAGAAGTTGTTGGTTTGGTGGGCCCTGGCAATAACGGCGGCGACACATTGGTGGCGCTGTCAGTACTGGTGTCGAATGGCTGGAAGGCACGTGCCTATCTTGTCAAACGTAAGAAAGATGATCTTGTAAAACGCTTTGTGGCCGCAGGCGGAGAAATCCTTTCTGGCGACAATGCTTTTCAGCAGTTGGCGGAAACAATCGACACAGCGGATGTCCTTTTGGATGGCGTTCTTGGTACTGGGATCAAGCTGCCTTTGAAGAAAGAGATCGCTGAACTTTTATCGGAAGTCAATGATATTCTAGATGGGCTGGAGGAATCCCCCCTGGTTGTCGCAGTAGACTGTCCTTCTGGCGTCGATTGTGATTCGGGTGACGTTGCGGATGAAACCATTGCTGCAGATCTAACCGTCACGATGGCAGCAGTGAAACAGGGATTATTAAAATTACCTGCCTTCGAATATACCGGCGATCTTGAAGTTGTCGATATTGATTTGCCAGAAGACCTGCCTTCCCTGCAGGCTTCAAAAACTGAGGTTGCAGATCCGGATGCCATTGCCGCGCTGTTACCGGAACGATCTCTCGATTCACATAAAGGGACATTTGGAACCGCGCTCATCGCGGCGGGATCCGTCAATTACACGGGAGCAGCGCTCCTGGCAGGAGAAGCTGCCTACCGGGTCGGGGCAGGACTTGTTACCATGGCGATCCCGGCTTCTCTGCATGGAGCGCTCGCAGGTCGATTTCCTGAGGCGACTTGGGTTTTGCTTCCGCATGAAATGGGTATGATTGCTTCCAATGCGGCAGAAGTTCTCGCGAAAAATTTTGAGCGCGCCTCGGCTCTGTTAATTGGGCCCGGTTTTGGAACAGAGAATTCAACCAAGGAATTTATTGAGAATATTCTCGAGGGGAAATATTCTGCAAAGAAGGCTGCCCAACGCATTGGCTTCGTACGTCAGGAGGCTGAAAAGACTGAAGAAAACAAGGCCAAACTTCCGCCGATGATTCTTGATGCTGATGGATTGAAATTGCTTGCGCAAATCAAAGATTGGTATAAGAAAATCCCTGCAACTGCAGTCTTGACTCCCCATCCCGGTGAAATGGCCGTGCTGACAGGCTTATCGAAAGAGGAAATCCAGCAGAATCGACAGGAGATTGCAAACAAGTATGCCAAGGAATGGGGGCATGTTGTCGTCCTCAAAGGCGCATTTACTGTGATTGCTTCCCCCGATGAGCGGATGACTGTGATCCCTGTGGCTTCACCCGCGCTGGCACATGCGGGTACGGGTGATGTGCTGGCAGGCTTGATCGTCGGTCTACGCGCCCAGGGACTCGAGGCGTTCGATGCTGCGGTCGCCGGGGCCTGGATCCACGCGCAGGCTGGCCTATATGCGGCCGACGATTTGGGGACCACGGTATCAGTGTTGGCTGGCGATGTGTTGGATTCGGTCAGTGATGTGATCAGCGATTTGGAATAAAAATAGACCATCTTGCTGAGCAGAACAATCGCGAAGCCGAAGTGCCCTTACAAAATCAAAAAGGAGCCTGGTTTTCCAGGCTCCTTTTCACTTCTCAGTTTTGGTTAAGTATGAACTAGCTATTCAAAAATGCTTCCAAAGCTTCCTTGCTAATGCGATACGCGCTACCAAGCTTCCTGGCTTTCAGTGTGCCTTCATTGATCGCGGCAACAACATCTTCCTCAGAGACTTTCAAAATCGAGGCTGCTTCCGCCGGCGTCATTACGTCCGGTATCCCAGCAGATTTTGTGCCACCTCCACCATTGTTCTGAGATTGCTGCTGCATCGCGCCCGAAGTAGCCTGCTGCATTAAATTGCCGATCCCCATGCCAGCACCGATCCCGGCTGTCAGGCCTGCACCACCACTCGGATTTTGGGCTGCATCTCGCATAGCGTCCGCGGCCTGAAGTTGAGTATAGGTTGTCATGTCGAGCATTCCCATATCACGAAGTTCCTGAGCAGACTTGCTGGACGGCTTGAGATTTCCGATATAGAACGATTTCAACTGGATACCAATCGCTTCGAAATCGTCCTGTGCCTTGGCACGAACCGCCGCTCCCACCTCTTCGGTGAGACCGATCAATTGCACAACGCTGTTGGCAGCAGTTGTCTCACCCAGTACATCCTGAAGTTTTGAAAGCAAAATCGTCTTTAAGCGTTCTTCGATATCAGTACTGCGAAATGCGCCCTGTGTGCCGACGATCTGTGTCACAAATTGCTGCGGATCCTTCACCTGGAACGAATACGTGCCAAAACCCTGGAGCAATGCCACCCCTAATCCCATTCCGGGGTTGCGGACGATAATTGGCTGGGGTGTGCCCCATTTCTCGTTGGCAAATTCCTTCATGGAAACGAAATACACTTCCGCAGGGAAGGGTGTACGGTCATTGAATGCTTTTCCAATGAGATTGATCAGCAACGGAACGTTCGCGGTCGTAATGGTGTGACGTCCTGCCCGGAAGACATCCAGCGCATTCCCGTCCCGGAAGAACACCGCCGCCTGGGACTCACGTACGATCACCTGTGAACCGATGCGATAATCACCGATGCCCGTTTCGGGAAAACGATGGACGATCTCATCTCTCATCTCGTTCGGGTATTCAATGACATCAAAAATTCTTGCCATGATAATTCTCCTTTGAAGGTGGTAGCAAATTCATTATAGTCCATGCAGGAACGCGTCACAAGACGAAGATGGCGCTCTGTGATGAACCGTTGTTCCTATTCTTATACGGAATTCTACCCTGCTCGTTTCACTTTTCCCGTTACGAATAGCGATCGTTTACTTGGCCTCAACCTGTTTCGTTTTCATTGGCTTTCCGGTCCCTTTATCTTTGATCATCAAAATCTCGGCCATAATGCTGACCGCGATCTCCTCAGGTGTTTCGGCATTTAACTCTAGGCCCATCGGAGAATGGACCTTCGAGATCTTTTCCTCTGATACGCCTTTTTCCTTCAGGGCCTTGACCGTCGTGAGCCAGCGGCGCCGCGAGCCGATCACGCCAACATAAGCTGGACTTGAATCAAGCAGATTGGGGAGACCTGCCGCGTCCACTGCTGAACCGCGGCTGGTAATCACGATAAAGGTCTGTTTATTTACCTGGAGATGTTCTGTTAATTTTCCCATTGGCACGGGATAATAGGCGTCCGCCCCGGGTACAGATTCGGGATTACAAAACTCGGCGCGGTCATCGCTAACGGCAACTCTATATCCTAACCACTTCGCCAAATGGACGACTGCCTTGCCGACATGCCCGGCACCAATCACCACGATCATTGCCGGGGGAAGGATGGGTTCCACAAACACCTCCACAGTTCCGCCGCACACGCCCGGGTCACCGCGGGAGGGGTCAGCCATGCTGTAGGACAAATTTTGCGCGCTGCCACCGTTCAATGATCCAAGCGCGGCTTGGATGACGCGACTCTCCAATTCCCCGCCCCCGACCGTGCCAATGAAGCTTCCATCCGGGTAAACGAGCATTTTGCTGCCCACATGCCGTGGCGTGGAGCCTTCGCTTTTTACCACCGTACACAGCGCGGCGGATCCATTGTTTTTTTCAACTTCAGAAAGAGCCTGGTAGATAGAGGACATACCCATATTATATGTTAGTCTGGAGGACGTAATCCGCAATCACTCCTGCGTCTCCAGCAAATGATTCTCAAGCCTATCCATCGTTTCCATGAAAGATTGTTCCAGATCAATGTTGTGCATCTTTGCAAGAACAATAACCGACCACAGGCAATGAGCCAGTTGGGCCTCAAGTTTTTCCTTGCTATTGGCAATCGTACGTTTGCCTTGTCCAGCCATGATCAGTTTTACCAGGTTGTTTACATCCCCTGAAAATCCCTGGGCAATGTCTTCATCCGTGGCTGGCGCACCGTAAAGTTCTGTCTCTTTTTTCTCATATTGCCCACGAAGATCCATGGCGCGGTTGATTAATTTTTGAAGTTCCATTAGCTCTCTAATAGACCCAGTACAGCGGGTAACAATTGCTTCTTTCGCGATACCACACCGGGTGCGTCACGCGTACTATCCGGTAAGGGGGGATAGGGCAAATCATCCAGAACAGGCGGCGCGTTGGATGAAATGATGAGTCGGCTGGAGCCGCGTACAATATCGGTGATAAGGAGCATCGCAAAGTCAAGGCCACGTCTGTGTTTCAATTCATCGAGTGAGTGGATGAGTGGTGTAAGATGTTCAGAGAGTTGAAGGAGATCGGTTACTTCGGCTTGTGCAATGGCAAGTTTGAATCCGGCCGCTTCATAGACCTTAATATCATTGCTGACAATTTCTTCAGGTTTACGATTCGTAAGTCCCGCGCCCGCAGATAGGACTGCTCTGCCATAAGACTCGATCGTTTCGCCTTTCAGCGGACTGCCTCCCACAAATGCCCAACGAGCAAGCCTTTCCGTGGCATCCTTATCACGCGGCGTAGTAGTAGGCGATGTCAACATAAGAGTGTCCGACAGAAGTCCCGCGAGGAGCGCACCTGCCAGGGCGGGCGGCATGGAGAGTCCCGCTTCTGCAGTTTGTTCAGAAACCAACGTCGAAGTTGATCCGACGGTATCCACTGTAAAACGAATAGGTGTGTGCGTGTGCGGATTGCCAAGCCGGTGATGGTCTAAAATTTCGAGAAGTTCTGCCTCTTCGAGTGCGGCGATCGCCTGGCGCGGCTCGTTATGATCCACAAGGATGATCTGGAGGCGCGGCGGGTTGAGTAGATCACGCTGGTGGGTGATGCCAAGATAATGTCCGTTCTCGTCTACCACCCAGTAGTCATCTACTTCATCGCGCAAAATGCGATTGAGAAAATCGCGGATGTGCCCATTGGCGGGAAATTTGGAAACGCTTGTATTGGCCGCATCTTTACAAGGCGCGGACATCATCTCGCGTACCGTCGTATCACCAGGGCGCGGCCCCAGGATCTCTGTAAAATATTTAAAAAGACTCAAACCGTTGATGAGACCATATGGTTTGCCATCTTCGTCAACGACGGGAGCCACGCCGCCGGTGCGGCTAGCAAGCGTCCATGCCATGCCAAGCTGTGCCTCCGGACGGATACTATCCAGCCGTTGCATCACCGATTCAAAGCGCGGGGAAGCATCCGTAAGTAAAACAGGTGCTTCAAGTTTAAGTTGCTTGAGCACCCATGCTGATTGCGGGTTGAGCGCGCCAGCGCGAGCCGCAACGGTGTCGATGCCATCACGCTGGCGCAACAGCCACGCGTATCCCATTGCAGCCGCGATAGAGTCAGTATCAGGGTTGACATGTCCGATCACGTAGGTTTTTGACATAGGTTTTTCTTACCTGCCACTCATTAGCGAGATGAATGATGAAAGCTATTGGCTCTTAAACGCTCTCCATACTTTTTCAGGTGTCACAGGGTTCTCATCCACATTCACACCGACCGCGTCGAGAATAGCGTTCCCAACTGCTGGCGCGACCCCATCCATGGGGATTTCTGCTACAGCCTTGACACCAAATGGATGGCTTGGCTCGAACGTTTCGAC
>DATFQC010000234.1:0-9192 GCA_035264425.1 Anaerolineales bacterium | reverse complement strand
TCTACATCCGCACGATGGATGTGACGGGCAACATCACTCTGCCGGAAGGGGTGGAGATGGTGATGCCGGGCGATGATGTCAACCTGACGGTGGAATTGATTGTGCCGGTGGCTCTTGAGCAGGGTTCGAAATTCGCCATCCGTGAAGGCGGTCTCACCGTCGGCGCGGGTGTCGTTACCAAAATTATTGAATAGGTATAGGCATGACAAAGCAAAAAATCCGCATCCGGCTCAAAGCCTACGATCACCGTGTCTTGGATCAGTCTGCTAAACGTATTGTTGAAACAGCTGAACGCAGCGGCGCTCATGTAGTTGGGCCCGTACCCTTGCCAACTAAGCTCGAACGGTTTACAATTCGACGTTCGACATTCATAGATAAAGATTCGCATGAGCACTATGAGATTCGTACCCACAATCGCTTGATCGATGTTCTCGATCCGGACTCAAAAACAATCGATATGTTGATGCGATTGAATTTGCCTGCAGGCGTGGATATCGAAATAAAAATCTAATTGGTCGTTACTGGAGAGTAGAGACTTGTTCATTATCTCTGCTCTCTAATTTCGACAGTACAAGAACAGCACTGTCAGGGACCACAAAATCCTGAGCGTCCCACCAGACTGTTTACTGTACTGCCCGGAGATGATGCAGTCGAAGCCCCGACTGACAGTCTCACTAAATTCTTTGAAGGAGAAAACCGAGTATGTTAAAAGGGCTTATTGGAAAGAAGATCGGCATGACCCAGATCTTCGATGAGCAAGGCGTCGCGTATCCAGTGACAATCATCGAAGCTGGGCCATGTTACGTTACCCAGATACGCAATCAAGAACGCGATGGGTACCTGGCGGTTCAACTTGGTTTTGGAGAGATCCACCCCAAGAAGTTGGCCTCTGGTGAATTGGGACATTTGAAAGCCAATGATTTACCTCCTATGCGATTTTTGCGCGAATTTCGCTCAAAAGAAACTGTTAATGTAGGTGATAAGTTAACAGTTGACCTTTTTGCCATTGGTGAACATGTAGATGTGGTCGGTACCAGCAAGGGAAAAGGTTTTGCTGGGGGCGTCAAGCGCCACCACTTCAAAGGTGGCAAGAAGACACATGGTCAGTCTGATCGCCTTCGTGCTCCTGGTTCACGTGGCTCTGGTACGACTCCGGGCCGGGTGCTCAAGAACGCGCGCAGCGCGGGACATATGGGGAGTGAGCGTGTTACTGTTCAGGCTTTAAAAGTGGTCTTGGTCGACGCTGAGCGCAATTTGCTCGGTGTTCATGGTGCCGTGCCCGGAGGTAAGGGCGGCCTGGTCGTAATCAAAGAGGCTCGAAAGCAGTAATTGCTTGAGAAATCGGAGCTAGGTAACTATGAAAGTAGATGTTCTGGATATAGCGGGTAAAAAGTTGCGTGAGGTGGAACTCCCCTCTGCGATTTTTGAGGCCCCAATTAATGTAGATTTGATGCACCAGGCTTATATTCGTCAAATGGCAAACGCCCGTCTTGGTACCCACGAAACCAAAGTACGAAGTGAGGTTGCCGGTGGCGGAGCAAAGCCCTACAAGCAAAAAGGTACTGGTCGTGCACGTCAGGGATCTCGCCGTGCAGCGCAATGGGTAGGTGGCGGACGTATTCACACTCCACATCCACGCAGCTATGAACAGCGTATGCCCAAGAAAATGAGACAGGCCGCTCTGCGTTCTGCATTGTCGGCGAAAGCGGCTGAAGCCGGGGTAGTGGTAGTCGATGAGTTCTCTCTTTCTGAGACCAAGACCCGTGTCATGGTGGAAGCTCTGAACAACCTTGTTGGACAGTCAACCGCACTTGTCCTCCTGCCTGAAAAGGATCAGGCGTATGAACTCGTCATGCGGACTGCCAATAACCTTGCTGATACAAAGGTTTTACTTGCAGGCTATCTGAATATCCGTGACTTATTCGGTTATGACAAGCTGGTTTTGCCGGTGAAAGCTTTGGATGCCCTGGTGGCGAACCTGGGATAGGAAAAGAGAATGTCAACTATTTATGATGTCCTTCGCCGCCCTTTGGTAACTGAAAAGTCCAGTTATCAATCTGGCAAATTAAATCAATATTCGTTCGTTGTTGCAGATTCAGCGACGCGCACACAAGTCAAAGATGCAATTGAAACGCTGTATGACGTGAGTGTTGTACGCGTAAATGTTATCAATGTCCCTGCCAAACGTGGCCGCCGTCTTCGTAGCCGCCGCTTGCTTATTCGCAAGGTTGGTTATAAAAAGGCTGTTGTTACGCTGGCCGCGGGTCAGACACTTCAAATTTTTGAAGGGGTGCAGTAATGGCCGTAAAAAAATATAAACCGGTAACTCCGGGTACCCGGAATATGACCGGTCACAGCTTCGAAGAAATTACCAAATCCAAGCCGGAGCGCGCTCTGCTCGTGCCGTTGCGCAAGAGCGGTGGCCGGAATTCTTACGGGCGCGTAACAGTTCGCCATCGCGGTGGCGGTCATCGCCGCTTTATCCGCATTATTGATTTCAAACGCGATAAGCGCGATATTCCTGCGAAAGTGGCCGCGATTGAGTATGACCCGAATCGGACAGCCCGGCTTGCCTTGCTGACTTATGTGGATGGTGAGAAACGTTACATTGTCGCCCCCACGGATCTCAAAGTTGGCGATACGGTAATGGCTGGCGCGGGGGCTGAAATCCGTTCTGGAAATGCGCTCCCGATTTCCAATATCCCTGTCGGGACTTTGATCCATAATATCGAAGTCAAAGAGGGACGCGGTGGTCAGATGGTCCGTTCGGCAGGCGGTGCCGCACAATTGCTCGCAAAAGAAGGTGATTTTGCTCAAGTGCGTATGCCCTCCGGTGAAGTCCGTCTGATTCGCCAGACCTGTTATGCCACGGTTGGTCAGGTTGGAAATCTCGATCATAGCAACGTCAAACTAGGCAAAGCGGGTCGCAAGCGCCACAAGGGTATTCGTCCGACCGTGCGTGGTTCAGCCATGAGTCCACGGGATCACCCGCATGGTGGTGGCGAAGGTCGTCAGCCCATTGGTCTGCCAGGACCAAAAAGCCCGTGGGGCAAACCCACACTAGGCTATAAGACTCGCCGTAACAAGAAAACTGACCAGTATATTGTGCGTCGTCGCAGCAAGACGAACCGCTAATCGATAGAGGTAAGATATGTCAAGATCATTGAAAAAGGGTCCGTTTATCGAACCCAAGCTTTTGAAGAGAATTGAAGCGATGAACCAAAAAGGTGAGAAGAAAGTGTTGCGCACATGGAGTCGTGCCAGCGTGATCTTCCCACAAATGGTAGGACATACCATCGCGGTCCATGATGGACGCCGACACGTTCCGATCTATATCACCGAAAATATGGTCGGCCATCGGTTGGGCGAATTTGCCCCGACGCGCACGTTCCGCGGCCACATGGCTGCTGAGAAAGCCGCGCCAGCTGCCTAGGCGAGGAGAGGTAACAATGACTGATATTCAGGCACATTTACGTTTTCTCGGGATGTCTGCCCAGAAAGTTCGGCTGGTGGTTGATCTCGTTAGAGGCAGGAATGCCAACGATGCATTGGAAATATTGCGTTTCGTTCCCAAGGCTGCTGCATTGCCTGTCCGCAAGTTGCTTGTTTCTGCGGTAGCAAATGCTGAAGAGAATTTTGGCGTCAGCCGTGATGATCTGTACATTGCCAAGATATTTGCCGACGAAGCTCCCACTCGCAAGTGGCGTCGATTTGGTGCGCGCGGCCGTTTCAAGCCGATACTGCGTCGCAATTCCCATGTTACTGTCGTCTTGCGCGAGCGCGGGGCGTAGAAGGTAAGGAGATATTATGGGTCGTAAAGTTCATCCAATTGGTATGCGCCTTGGCATTAATCAAGGTTGGCAGGGACGCTGGTTTGCTGAAGGTTCACAGTATCGTGATCAATTACATCAGGACTTTGCTATTCGCAGTCTCTTGATGGGAGTTGATTCAAAAGGTGGCTCGGCCAAGAGCACTGATGTGCGCAAACTGCGTAAAGACTTGCCCGATACAGTGAAAAATGGCAAGGCAGGCGTATCTCGTGTAGAGGTCGAACGCTATCCAGGTAAGGTCCGCGTTGCAATTCATACTGCAAAACCCGGTATCCTAATTGGTCGCAAGGGTGAAGGTGTCAAGAAAATCCGCCATGCGCTCGAGACATTAGTTGGCAAGAAGGTGGATCTTGATATTAAGGAAATTAGTTCACCAGATACCGATGCCATGCTGGTAGCCCGCAACGTCGCGGATCAGCTTGAGCGGCGTATTGCGTATCGGCGTGCCATGAAGCGTGCGATTCAACAGGCCATGCGCCAGGGTGCGAAGGGAATCAAGATCACGGTTGGTGGTCGTCTGGGTGGTGCGGAAATGTCGCGGGACGTGACGTTGCGTGATGGACGGGTTCCGCTGCAAACCTTGCGCGCGAATTTGGATTTCGCCAAGACGGAAGCCGGCACTACCTACGGTCAGTTAGGTGTGAAAGTCTGGGTTTACAAAGGCGAAGCTGTGCCTGAAACTGAAGAAAAGGCGGAGGCAACCGAAGGCGTCTACGTGAGCGAATAGCCACGCACGCGAAATGAAGTTGCTTTTGATGAGGTAGTAATTATGTTGATGCCAAAACGTGTAAAGTGGCGCAAGCAAATGCGCGGTCGGATGCGAGGCAAGGCTCTGCGTGGTGCAGAGGTGAGCTTCGGTGAATATGGCTTGCAGGCTTTGGAACCCGGTTGGGTGACCGCCCGGCAAATCGAAGCTGCCCGCCGGACGATCGTCCGCGAAATGAAGCGTCGTGGGAAGGTTTGGATTCGTATTTTTCCGGCCAAACCTTATACTCACAAACCACCAGAGACCCGCATGGGTTCTGGTAAGGGTAATGTGGAATATTATGTGGCAGTTGTCAAACCGGGCCGCATCATGTTCGAAGTTGGCGGTTTGGATTCAAGCACGGCTGTCCAGGCGCTCAAAAATGCCCAATACAAGTTCTCGATCAAAACCAAGATCGTAGCTCGTCATGATGCAGGAGAGCAGTCATGAAGTCGACAAAAACTAGTGACCTGCGCAACCTGAAATCAGGCGAAATTGAAACTAAGCTGTCGGATGCCCGCGAAGAACTGATGAAACTTCGCTTCCAGCAGGTGACCGGCCAGTTAACTGATACCAGCCATTTGCAGATTTTGCGGCGTGATATTGCTCGAATGCAGACCATTCTGCGTGAGCAGGTTGCGGCTGAGACGGAAGGTGAAGGATGAATAATCGTCGTCGCATGACGGGTTTTGTTACCAGCAATAAAATGACCAAAACGGTTGTAGTAGAGATCTCGCGCAAGTTTCGTCATCCTCTCTACCGTAAGGTTGTTCACTCCAGCAAACGTGTGAAGGCTCATGATGAGATTGGTTGCCAGATTGGCGATCAGGTCCAGATCGTTGAAGCGCGTCCGCTCTCTAGAGATAAGCGCTGGGTTGTGGAAAGCATTGTGAAAAAGGAGATCCGCACCGCGGATACAGGTGTTGCTGATCTTAAGGTAGATGTAAGCGATGAGGCGGAGGCCAGCAATGATTCAGCATGAGTCACGCCTGAAAGTTGCTGATAATTCTGGCGCACGCGAATTGCTGGTGATCCACGTGATCGGTGGATCCAGTCGTAAGTATGGAAGTATTGGCGATGTTGTTGTCGCTTCTGTGAAATCTGCCTCACCGCAAGGCGGTGTAAAGAAGAGTGAAAAGGTGCGCGCGGTCATCGTGCGTTGTGCAAAGGCATGGCGTCGCGAAGATGGTTCCTCTATACGTTTTGATGACAATGCGGCTGTGATTCTGGATGCTGATGGGGTCAACCCTAGAGGCACTCGTATTTTTGGGCCCGTTGCCAGAGAGCTTCGTGAAAAAGGTTTTATGAAGATCGTTTCGCTGGCTCCGGAAGTTCTATAGGTCGAGGAGTAGTTAGGTATGAAAGTCAAGATTCGTAAAGGCGATACCGTAGAAGTCATTAGTGGGCGCCTGGAAGACAAAGGCAAGCGCGGTGAAGTAATTAATGTGCTGCTGGAAAACCGCCGCGTTGTCGTGCAAGGTGTCAACATTCGCACCAAGCATCAGAAACAGGTCCAGACTCAAGCGGGTCGCAATATTAACCCGGGCCGGATCCAGTTCGAAGGAGCGGTCGACATCTCGAACGTAATGCTGGTATGCCCTAAATGTGGTCAACCAACACGTGTGGCTGTTCAACGGGATGAGGATGGGGCTCGTCGTGTGTGTAAGAACTGTCAGGCGTTGATCGATTAGTCGCGGAGTCATAAGCAATGAACAGAATGCAAGAAAAATATAACAATGAAATCGTCCCTGCTCTGCGCAAAGCGTTCGATCTTACGAACATTATGCAGGTACCGCGCATTACCAAGGTCGTTGTGAACATTGGGATGGGCGAAGCAATGGATAATCCAAAGTCTATGGAAGCCGCCGTGTCAGATTTGACGACAATAACGGGCCAGAAGCCAGTGATGACCAAAGCACGCAAGAGCATTGCGAACTTCAAGTTGCGCGAAGGGCGCTTGATTGGAACCAAAGTCACTCTGCGCGGGGACCGCATGTGGGCTTTCCTAGATCGCTTGTTGAGTACTGCCCTCCCACGTGTGCGCGATTTTCGAGGTGTATCTCCAAATGCTTTTGATGGGCGCGGGAATTACACACTTGGTCTGCGTGATCAGTTGATCTTCCCGGAAATCGAATATGACAAAATTGACAAGTTGCGAGGCATGGAGGTCACAATAGTGACCACTGCCAAAGACGATGACCAGGCGCGTGCATTATTGCAGTTGCTTGGTATGCCGTTCAGCAAGAAGGAAGCATAAATTATGGCAAAGAAAGCTATGCAATATCGTGAAGCTCGCCGGCAATATGCCAGCCAGGTGCGTAATCGTTGTGTCCGTTGTGGACGCCCGCGCGGTTATATCCGCCGTTTTGGATTATGCAGAATTTGTTTTCGTGAGATGGCATTACAGGGCAAGATCCCTGGTGTCGTGAAGTCTTCATGGTAAGCGGGTAGAGGTGATAGCATGACTATTATTGATCCAATTGCTGATATGCTGACCCGCATCCGTAATTCCGTGATGGCCGGTCATGCACTGGTTGCGATGCCGAGTTCAAAACTCAAGATTGAGATTGCCAAAATCATGAAAGATGAGGGTTTTCTCGAGGGTTTCGATGTCGCTGAAGGCGAGCAATCCAGTCAGAAAGTTTTGCGCTTGAAAATCAAGTATGTAGGGGAACGACGTGAGCGACGTCCGGTGATTTCAGGTATCGAACGTGTGAGCAAACCTGGACGACGTATTTATACAAAGAAACAGGATATTCCCTGGGTGCTCTCTGGGATTGGTGTAGCCATTCTTTCGACACCCAAAGGTGTTATGACCGGTGCTCGTGCCCGACAATTGGGCGTGGGTGGCGAGATCCTTTGTAAGGTATGGTAGAAGGTAGGAGGTACTAAGTGTCTCGCATTGGACGTTTACCAGTGGTAGTGCCGAATGGTGTGCAGGTCAATGTACAGGGTTCGGATGTCCACGTAAAAGGACCGAAAGGCGAATTGAAAAGAACGTTTTCATCGCTGGTCGGGATTGAGTTGCAAAATGGCGAAGTGGTCATCACGCGCAAGTCGGATAACCCCAAGGAACGCGCGATGCATGGCACAACCCGGGCGGTGATCGCGAATATGGTGCATGGGGTCAGTTCTGGTTTTGAAGTTGTACTTGCAGTAGAAGGCGTGGGGTACCGCGCTGAAATGCAAGGAAAAGATCTGGCATTATTTGTTGGGTATTCACATCCAGTAAAAGTGGAGCCGCCTACAGGGATCTCGTTTGAAGTAGATCAGAAAACGCGTCAGATCAAGGTGCTTGGTTACGATCGTGAAGTTGTCGGCCAAACCGCCTCAGAAATCCGTCGTGTCAGACCCCCCGAGCCATACCATGGCAAGGGAATTCGTTATGTTGGCGAAAAGATCCGTCGCAAAGCCGGTAAGGCTGGGAAAGGAGCCAAGTAAACCATGGCGAAAAATTCTCGCTCTATCGCACGCGCACGCCGTCATGTACGCGTACGAAAAAATTTAATGGGAACAACTGAACGCCCCCGTTTGAATGTCTTTCGAAGTTTGTCTGCCATTTATGTGCAGGTGATCGACGATCAGGAGGGCCGTACTCTTTTATCTGCCTCCACCGTGGATCGCGATCTGCGCGAAAAAATGAAGGGTCTGAAGAAATCAGAGCAGGCCAAGCTGGTTGGTCAGACCGTTGCTGAACGCGCCAAGGATAAAGGCATTCAGGCTGTTGTTTTTGATCGCGGCGGCTATCGCTATATTGGACGTATCAAGGCACTGGCAGATGGTGCGCGTGAAGGTGGCCTGCAATTTTAGGGTCAACTGGAGAAAGAAATGGCAGAATACGAAAATACTGAACAGCAAAATTTTGAAGCGCAGGACCAGTTTGAAGAACGCGTGATCGAGATCGCCCGTGTTGCCAAGGTTGTGAAGGGTGGCCGACGTTTTCAATTCCGCGTCACTGTTGTGGTCGGCGATAAAAAAGGCACGATTTCGATGGGTGTTGGCAAAGCGAATGCTGTGCCAGATGCCATGCGTAAGGCCTCAGAACGCGCTCACAAGAACATGCATGTTGTTAACCTTTCCGGTACTACCATCCCTCATGAAGTATTAGGGAAGGTGGCTGGGGCACGTGTGATGCTCAAGCCTGCCTCGCCTGGTACTGGTGTTATAGCCGCTGGTGGTGTGCGGGCCGTGTTGGAAGTGGCTGGCGTACGCGATATTTTGACCAAGTCACAGGGCAGTGCTAATGTTTTGAATGTAGTACAGGCAACGTTTGATGCTCTTGAGCAGTTGAAGTCCCCTCAGGTGGAAGCAGCTCGCCGCGGTAAGAACGTCAGTGAGTTATTGCCGTTCTGGGAACGGAGGAAGCAAAATGCCTAAGCAGGAAACTGGCGGCAAAACTGTGCGCGTGACATTGGTTCGTAGTCCAATCGGTTATACCAAGGATCAAAAGAAAACCGTCCTTGCCCTGGGTTTACGTCGCATGCATCAAACTGTGGAACACGAGGATAATCCGGCTGTGCGTGGAATGATCCGTAAAATTATTCATTTACTGCAGGTCGAAGAGTAGGAAAGAAAGATGAAACTACACGATCTTGTGCCCAATCCGGGCTCCAAAAA
>DATFQC010000233.1:0-5967 GCA_035264425.1 Anaerolineales bacterium | reverse complement strand
AGGGGGATGAATTACTTGCCAAAGATAAGCGGAAGTGGTCCAGCTGGGATGGAAGAAAGGAATAAATAACAAAAAACCGCCCGACTTTCAAAGTCGGGCGGTTTTTTTGTTTGTAATTAAATTGAAAACTCTTAGCAATCTTAAATATGACTTGGTTGATATAATTTGTCCACTCAAATCTTTTGAGGAGACCAACATCACACCATACTCAGGAGGTATGCAATGCCAAAGGGTTTCTCCACGTTATTCATTGTTTTTGTTACTCTGGCTATTTTTCTTTCTACTATTGCAGCTGCTCCACTACAAAATAAGAGTGTAATTCTTACAGACGTTCGCTATGTGAATGGCGTCGGCACCGTTCTTTTATTTGATACAACCGGTTTGACAAAGAAGGATCTTCGAGGTGGGGACGCATTTGTCCACTCCAGCTCATACAAGATGTCTTGCGGCTTCAAAGGGGATACCTCGGTTGTCCGTTGTGTCATTCCCGGCGGATTGAGTAAGTATGCAGGCGAAAGCTTTAGTGCCACCTTGGCTGGCTTTCGGTTCTGGGGTGAGGTTCCTGCCGATGAAAGAGTCTCATGCTCAGCTGGACAATCCCTATGGTACTCGGTCGATGTTTACGTGGATGGCGAAGTCGTCGACTCGGGAGATATACCGGCTGTAATTTATAATTTCATACACGATATCATTGCCAGTTCTCCGGGTGATTTTGAAGGCTTAAACTTACATGTCAGCGGACAATTCTGCGGCGAAGAAATCATTCTGGAAATGCCAGTATAAAAAACAGCCCGACTTTTGTAAGTCGGGCTGTTCATTTAAGGCCCTACGGTGATCAAATCTTTCATGCGTTCATAAGTGCCAGGTCCAATTCCTGAGACATTAATGATATCCTCAGCATTGATAAAGGGACCATTTTGTTCGCGGTACGTGATGATCTTTTGTGCAGTTGTCGGTCCAATGCCCGGCAGGGAATCCAATTCAGCGATGGAGGCTGTGTTGATATTGATCAATTCAGTGGTCGAGGTAACTACCTCCGGTACTGGTGTACCTACGACTGGTATGGCACCTTCGGTGTAGGGAATGTCCAGTTTTTCGCCGTCTTCCAGCAATGCTGCCAGGTTGATCTGTGATTTTTCCGCTTCAGCAAGAAACCCCCCCGCGGCGGATATCGCGTCCTGGACGCGTGCACCTTGGGGAAGGGCGTACACGCCAGCCCGCGGGACGGCGCCCGTAATATAAACAATAAGGGGTTTCTCGGTCGGTACCGGACGAAGGACAACTGCTTCACCGCTGGGATTGCGTGCCACAACCCAGATGAGTGCCGCGAGAAATAATCCAAATAATATCCCCGAAGCCATGTACAAAATTGATCTCAAGTTTTGCATTTGTGTAATTTTACTGCAACTTCATCACCATCAGGCGTTCTTCACGATGGGCAAGTGAAGTTACCAGCCCGGCCAGTTTACTGATCCGCTTAAAATAACGCGGCATCTCTTCGTACTGAATTTCCTGAAAACCGAATTTTTCATAGAGCGGGCCGTTTGAAGACTCACACATCAAATATAAAGGTCGTGAGCTGTTTTTGAGCAAGTGCTCAATTATCGCGCGGCCCACACCCTTTCCCTGTTGTTCAGGATAAACTGCCAGCGAAGCCAATTCGAGGATGTCCTTTCCATGAGGTTTTAGCTGCCCGCAACCGATCATCTCATCCTGTTCGTTCACTGCGACGATAAAACGCTTCCAATCCAGATCCATTGGGTTGATTCCGACCAGATGAATCAGAGCCTTGATTTGAGCGGATTCCGTTTCACGCGCAGGGCGGAGAGTGTAAAGCACCTGGTCTTTCATCCTTGTATTAATCCTGCTGCGACGATGATAATGAATGTGGCGATAAACCAGTGAATGAGAAAGGGCCAGACAAAAGATTTTGTCCGATAAGCGATCCAGCCGAAGGCAAAGCCGCCAAAGATGGTAGACAGAGTCTCGACTTCAGGTTTGCCAATATGTGCCAGTGCGAACGGAACAGCATGCAACCACAACGCCTCAGGTCCAAATTTGCGAGCATAGCCAAACAGAATCCAGCCACGAAAGAAAAATTCCCAGCCAATCAAATCGAAGAAAGTGGTCCACGGCAAACCAACTGTATAGGGTTTGTAATAGTCGTGCATGGACGTATCCCCGCGCCCTAAATAATAAATAATTGGCGCCATGAACAGAATGCCAATGGTGGTGATGATGAGTCCGGCTTTCCAATCGCCGAGTGAGAAACCAAACTCTCTTGGGTTTTCACGAAAGAGAAAAACAATGAGGAGCAGGGGGATGATGAGATAAAGAATGACCCGATCCAAATATTTTGTTGGAGTGAGCTTGTGATAATAATCGACCATCAATAACAAGGTGCTAACGATGGTAATAGTGACGACTTTCCAGTCAAATTGAAGCTTTTCGCCGAGGAGATATTTCATAAAGATTAGTAAGGGAAGTAAGATTGATTTCCACTGGGTCCAAGCAATTGCACGATTCTATCTGCATCACGTATGAGTTCAAAATTCCAGTTAATAATTAACAAAAATACCGCGAAGATCGCCAGGGAGACGATTAATTTTCCTTGCCAGGATTCATACCAGCGGACACGTAGAGGAACAAATCCATTGACCCAAACCTGGGCGGCCAGAATAGCAATATAGGGCACCAGTGCAAGATGGAAGCGATCTTCAGAAAGAATCAATAGGTGGGGCAGTAGATAACCAATCAGCAGCAAGCAAAGCAATGTATGCCCGGGTTTCCAACGGAGATAGGCCAAACCAAACGCAGCGGAAACGGATATAAATACAAAAGGCAAAAGCAGTATTGCTGAAATGGTCAGCAATAATGGAAGTGGGATATACCCAATAATGTCGTTGCCGTAAAAATACATCAGCACCCGTTTTTCAAGTCCAAAGAAAAATCTCAGGCGATTGATGGCAAGCGGAATAAATCGCTCAGGCTGCGCTTTAATAAATTCAATAGCTTTTTGAGTTCCAATTCTGTCACGTTCCGCATCATCCAAAATTGTCAGAAGATCTAGCGAAGGACCAAAGACAAATGATCCATTTCCCTGCGGATGATAGCCTAGATACAGGTTGTATCCCATTGACGTTTCGATGCCTGTCAGCTTGTGATGCAGAAGGGAATTGCGAATGACCCACGGGGCAATCGTCAAAGTGAAGGCTACTGCTACGAACATCGCTCCGCGTCGTTGCCTCAGGATCAACCATGCCCATAAAATTGCCAACCCCACAAACGGAAGGATGACGGAACGGGTGAGAGCAGTGAGACCCAGGAAGAAACCGGAAAGGAGAGAATTGATAATTGTGGGTTGTTCCTGCGATTTGAGGAGAAAGAAAAAAGAAGCAAGCAGTAAGAGAAAGAAGGGGTTTTCGGTTCCAAGACCGAGAGGATAAACAAGAAGCATAGGGTAACAAGCAATAATCCACGCAGCAATTTGCGCGGCGCGTTCTGATCTCAGTCCTGCCTCTTCTCCAACACGAAGTGGCGGAAATAATTTCTTTGAAACAAGGTATGTCAACGGTGCCAGGGGTGCACCGAGGAAAATAGCCTGAGCAAGCCGAGCCGCGAAGAATCGCGAGAAGCCTGTCCCGCTAAAAAAGTAAACAATAGCAAGAAATGTGGGATACAGCGGCGCACGGAATGAAGTGGGAATGCCGCGGATGGGATCGTATTCCTTAACGCTGGAGAGATCAAAGTTCACAAAAGAGGCGAGTTGATTCAAGTCCTCCTGAGCATACCAGCGGAAGCCATTTCCCGAAGCGATACTACGCGCCAGCATGTCATATTGAAACATATCGTCGAGCCCAATCCCCAATCCACGCGCGAGCAAAATGGGAATGAGTCGCAACAAAAGAGCGATGCTGTAAATGCGAAGAACGAACGATTTGTTCGTCATTCCTCAACTTTACCATTAACAAGCAAAGGCACGAAGCCTATCCGCCTCGTGCCTTTGTGATTCTATTGCCGTTATTATGCAGCTACTGATAACTCTGTTTTTAAGGCTTTGATGCGTCGAGCCAGATATGGCGAAAAGTAACCTTTATATCGTACCTGCAACTCAGGACGTTCCCAGTCGTTACCGGTCACACGGCCGCGGCAGTTCTCGGAACCGCAATAGCAGTCGAATTCATCGTAAGGCTTGCTGTCACACATAGCGTAATCCATGCAAATCTCTTCGCCGACTTCAATGTCGCGCATGGCAATCAAGCCAATTTGACCGGTGAAGCCTGCATTCGGTTCACAGGAATGATTGAAACAATCTGATGGCTCCAATATCTCGGGGGTCAGAAAATACAGATTGTCGTCGATTTGTAAAACGCGCTGAGTGAGATTTGGCATGTGGTAATCAATCTCATCTTCAGCGATAACCCTGCCACCCCACAGGCACAGCAGTTCGCCCTTCTTGATCGGCTCACGGGCAAATACACCGCAACCGCCTTTGTCTTTAAATGGGCCCGAATCGCATTTTGGATTCATGTAGGAGTGATATTGACCAGTCATTCTTTCCTTTCGTTTTGGTCCACAGGACAGCTTTGCCTGTGAAGGCATTTCGCCCAGAATAATCTTTGGCATCCAGTGCCAAAGCGACAACACAATTTGCTGATTTTGTAGTCAAAGTCTTCGCGGGGCATCCCAATGAGACCAGACTTTGAAGTTTCAACGACTAGAGTCGTTGACTCCGACCTTTACTTGCAAACAAAAACAGCCAAGACACAACAGCGCCTAACCACTGTGTTGACTGCAATTGCCTTAAGCAGTCCCGCCGCCTCATCAAGTATTAGTTGAAGGGCGGCGGAAGCCAGATTTTATTCGTGGCGTAATTTAGAAAATAGGCACAAGTATTTCTTCATTCACACTCGTGCGAGTCTTGTAATAAGATTCTCCTTGTAAAGGTTGAAGGCAATTGTAACGGGTTAAGGCGTGATGTCAATCTTTTATGAAGACGAATTTCGGACAGGATTTGTCCAACTATTGGATTCTTCGTTCTTTCTAAGTCGGTCATTGATTCTGTTTAAATAAGCACAGATGAGCCGTCAGTGTTAATCTTGTTCTATTTCTTCACAGGCTCGTTGAGTCGATAGAATCAACCCCTTGCAGTCAGTGGGGCATTCTTACAAAATTAATTATTTGTTTCCACCCTCTGTATCTGAACTTTGCGCAGTCATTCTTTGTGCAATCAATATTGGTAACGTTGTAAGCAAGACAACCAACATGGCAGTAACATTTGTGACTGGACGATTCCGGGGTCTCAGCATCTGGCTGTACATCCAGATGGGGAGTGTCTGCTGTAAGCCCGCTGTAAAGGTCGTCACGATGACCTCATCGAACGACAGTGAAAATGCCAGGATCCCGCCTGCCAGCAAGGCCGTGGCAATATTTGGGAAAATCACATGCCAGAATGTTTGAAATGAATTTGCGCCCAAATCCATGGAGGCTTCGATCATGGAGCTGCTCGAACGGCGGAAGCGCGCCAATACATTGTTATAAACAACGACAACGCAGAAGGTCGCGTGACCGATCACAATCGTCCAAAACGAAAACGGGATTCCCAGGAGACTAATCGCAGAACGGATAGCAATTCCTGTTACGATGCCAGGCAATGCCAGCGGCAGGATAAGCAGAAAGGAAATAGTCTCTTTGCCAAAGAAGTTAAAGCGATAGACCGCGGCAGCAGCCAGAGTCCCCAGGATGAGCGCAACGACGGTCGCAAGCGTAGCAACTTTGAGCGTAAGAAGGAGCGCAGCCTGCATCTCGGGATTGGCTAAGGCGCGCGGAATCCATTTGAGGGTCAATCCGGGAGGGGGAAATGTGTATCCCGATTCATCCGTTGTGAAGGCATATAGAAAGATCAACCATAATGGGATATGCAAAAAGAGCAAAGCTCCGGCCGCACCGAGCTTTAGGAACCAGGAA
>DATFQC010000232.1:0-2991 GCA_035264425.1 Anaerolineales bacterium | reverse complement strand
ACGCATCCAAATCGGGACCCATATCAGAACCGAACAGAATGCGGTCTTGATACTGGATAAAAAACTTTCGGGCCGTGTAAGGCTGTCTTCCCAGTTCGCCAAGCCGCGCGGAAATGTCAATGTAATAGTTCGGGCAATCCTCGAGCATCCGCCCCACCCAACCGAGATTCTCACCATAACAACCCACATGCGCGCCAATAAAAGTTGTTGACTTGTGGCGCGTGACTAGGTTTTTGAAGGCGTGCATAATTTCCATAAAAGGCGGGAAAGGCGGGCTGGTAAACGCCCAATCAGGATGTTCTCCAAGTTCTTCCCAGCGTTCATTGGTTTCATCAATCGGATCAAAAAATGCAACAGGATCTGCAATATGAATTAATACAGGGAAGCCAAGCTCAGCGGCTGTTTCCCAAATGGGATTCAGCCGCGCATCATCCACTTTGACAAGCAGGTCTTTCTCATCCCTGACCTGCAATCCAAACGGCTTCCAGATTTTGAGTCCCTGAGCACCCGCCTCTTTCTGGATTTTAAGCCTGCCCGCTGCCCATTCAGGGAATCGGTTCCCCATTTCCTTCCACCGGCTCCAATCGACGCCGCCGAAAATTTGGAATCGCTCCGGTGCTTTGGATTTGAACGTATCAAGATGATGATAAAGAATCTCTTCTCCCCAGCCGCCGTCCAAATCAACATAGTGAGGGACATAAGCCTCATCGAGCAGGTCAAGCAATTCATTCAAAGGCTTCTTATCCCAGCCCCCGCCAAATGGATCCGCGAGATGATTGTGCGCGTCAACAACTGGAAATTTTGGTTTAGTCACCAACGTCGTTTTGGTCACCAGTTTTGATTGAGGACGAAAATTCTTGAGGAGCATAAAAGTTGAATTTTTGGGTTACGCAATCAACACTTGAATCGCCTGCTGCTTCAAGGCCTGTACAAACTTCTTATCTACACCGGAATCGGTCACAAATGTATGAATGCTACTTAATGGTGCCAGCAAGACCGTGGCGACGCGATTTACCTTCGTGTGGTCAGCAACCATAATCACTTCACGTCCACTCTTTAAGATGGCACGGTCGGTCAATGTCTCCTGCAAATAATCGTTTGTGAATCCATGTTCCAGACTCGCGCCGCGGGTTCCCATGAACACTTTATCCGCGTGGATCTCAATCAGTGCCTGCTCTGTAATATGTCCAATAAAGGAAAGCTCACTATCGCGCAACATCCCGCCTAAGGAAATGACCGTGATCTCTTTTATTCCAGCCAGTATATTCAAGACAGGCAAGGAATTTGTGATCACGGTCAGGTTTTTATGATTTCGTAAATTACGCCCCACCTCGACGACGGTTGTACCAGAGCCCAAAAAAAGCGTCTCATTATCCGCGACCAGGCTGGCAGCTGCGCGTCCGATACGGATCTTTTCTTCCATCTGTTCATTTTCGCGCTCCAGGATAGGCAGTTCGGGAGGAGCCTGTTCCACAGCAATGACACCCCCGTGGACCCGTTGGGCTTTGCCCTGCAGGGTGAGCGATTCCAAATCCCGCCGGGCTGTAGCCTCACTAATGGAAAACTGCTTCACAATCTCTGTGACACTTAAGCGTCTCTGCCGCGCCAGCAGGGAAAGGATTTGTTTCTGGCGTTCCGGAGTGGGCAGAAAATCAGTCATAACCAATCAAAACCGCTCATAAACAATCATAGCACTTTTGAGATAAATTTCAAGAGGCAATTTTGAGAATCAAAAAGGTATCCAACTCTGGATACCTCCCTTGCTTTCGATTCAGTTTCTATCCTTTGAAAACAACCTCTCCCTGAACAACAGTTAACTTGACGCCGAACGCTTCATCTAATAAAACGAGATCGGCATCTTTACCAACTTCCAGGCTGCCCTTGCGCGAGGAAACACCAATCGCGCGGGCAGCGTTCAAACTGGATGTGATCCACATTTCTGCAAGGGAACGCTCGGTCGCCGAGCATACATTTTTCAAGGCGCGTTCCATGGTCAAAACAGAACCAGCCAGGGTGCCATTCGGTAACCGTACAGCACCATTTTCAATATGAACCGATCGTTCATCCAACATATAGTCACCGTCCTGCAGCCCCGCCGCGCGAATAGCATCCGTAACCAAAATTATTCCGGACGGGGTTTTCACGTCCACAAGAATTTTCTGCGCCGCGGGGTGAACATGGATGTTATCCGCGATCAACTCACAGGAAATCTGCGGCAGGCTCATGGCCGCGCCGATCGTTCCCAATTCGCGGTGACCCAGGCCTTCCATGGCATTGAAAGAATGAGTCAATTGAGTAATCCCATACTCCGCAGCTTTCTGCATTTGTTCGTAATTTGCCATCGTGTGCGCAGCAGAAACCGTGATTCCCCGCTGTACACATTCATCAATCAACCAGAGGTTCTCATCGAATTCCGGTGCCAAGGCCAGCAGACGGATGACTCCAGTGTCGAGGATTTCCAAGGCTTCTGCTTTGGAGGCTCGGCGGATCAGATTCACATCCTGAGCACCGCAACGTATCGGGTTGAGATAAGGACCCTCTAGATGTACCCCTAGGAGTGTTGCCCCACCTTCCATGCGACCCTGCATCTCTTCTACTACCTCGAGCGCCTTCATGATCGACTCGTGTCCCGCCGTCCAGGTTGTGGCAAGAAAGGATGTGACACCGTGTGACGCGTAAAAGCGGGACATCTCCTCAAGACCAGCAGGTGAAGCGTCCATTACTTCATGCCCCATGGCACCATGGACATGTAAATCGATAAAGCCAGGTAAAAGATTTTGCCCCTGCCCGTCTAACAATTGAATCACATCATTATCTGAAAAATTTGGTGCATTGCCAAAGCCTATCGAGCGAATAAGTCCATCCTCCACCAGGAGCCAACCTGTTAACCCCGCGTGATTTGGCGTGAACAGACGTGCATTATGAATAAGTAAGCGTTGCGCGGGGATATTCATGTTCTTTTGATTGTAACTGTTTCACCAGTTTGAGTAG
>DATFQC010000231.1:0-2791 GCA_035264425.1 Anaerolineales bacterium | reverse complement strand
GCGCCCATACCCTGCCCCGTTTCGATATACCAGGCAGGTTTCTCTGTAGCTGGGTCAAGTTCAGCTTTCGTCCAAATGCCAAGTTCTTTTGTGCTAGTGCCAGATTTATCTGCGCGTGCAACAAAAAGCCCATGATTAGTAGCAATTGCTTTGAACGCATCTGTTGCAGAAAGACCTTTAATCTTTACTGGATCATCAGCAGGCCCTACAATGATGAAATCGTTATGCATAACGAGTGCGCGATCCTTGCCCCATCCATCTGTCATGAATTGTTTTTCAGCGGATGGCGAATGGACAAGTAGAACATCGGCATTTCCCGCCTGCCCCATTTGCATGGCTTGACCGGAACCTACCGCCACCGTTTGGACCTTGTAGCCTGTTTCCGTTTCGAAGAGTGGAATCAACACATCCAGCAATCCTGAATCTTGTGTGGATGTGGTCGTGGCGAGGATAAGGTTTTGATTAACTGGGGCTACAGCAACCTGAGTCGGCTCTTCGGTTGGCGCGAGCGATTGAGTGGGCACAGGTGTTGCGGATGCACAGGCACTGAGCACCAGTGCAAATACTATCAGCAGGCTGAGTAATAAAAAGGTCCGAGATTTCATTCATTTCTCCTAGAGTCTGATTTGTTCGCCGCTATGCGTTGAGTTGTATCCAGTCAGCGCGTTGAGTTCGGTACGAAAAGTTGCCGTCTGTAAATAATCGAGCAATGGCAGGAGAGTCTTTTCATTCTCACGCGGCAAGACAAGGTCATAGCGTTCCTCGAATAAGGGAATGAAATCGAGTCCATGCTGGTGCGCGGCGGCTTGCAGACCGAGGGCCGCGTCCGCTTCATTTGCAGAAATCAAACCAGCCGCTTCTGTATGCGTTTTCACTGCTTTGTTGTAACCGTTTATTTTTTCGACTGGAATCTTAAGTTTTCGTAATTCTTCATCAAGCCACAGACGCGTGCCGGAACCCGGATTTCGATTTACAAATCGAACACCTGGTTTTGCAATATCAGTGATTTTCCTGACCTCTTTCGGATTGCCATTGACGAACATGAGCCCCTGGGTGCGATGGGCAAGCGTGACAATTTCCACATCACGGTCAGGGAACAGATGACGAACGAACGGCGTGTTATATTCGCCGCTTTCATCTAAAAGATGTGAGCCGCTGATCTGGCAAAGTCCCTGCCGCAAATTGACCAGTCCATCAAGGGAACCGACTGGCATACTCAAAAGAGTGACGTGCTTTTCAAGGTGATCAGCAATGGCTTCCAGCCCTAGATCGTGACTGCCCGAAAAGATCAGGGCAGGCTTTTTGGTTTTGGGAAGAATCATTTCCTGCAATAACAACGCATCCGATTTTGCACGGTAGAACTTCTCGGTTACCCGGCCTGTTTTACGGATCTCGCTCACTTCGACGAGGCCAGCCGATTCAAGTGCGAGGATGTGGTGGCGAATCCACGCCGGTGATTGTTTCAAGGTCCGCGCCAGACTGGTCAGAGTGGCTGGGGAAGCCATTAGAATCCGCAGTATATCCATGCGACGGGAATCGGCTAAAAGCTTAATATTTCCAAAAGAGCGAATCGGTTCAACTTTTTTCATCTCGATTAAGTTTTTCCTTAATTGTGAATCTAAAGTGAAATCCAGCACGTGTCAAGAAAAATTTCATTTGACACCACTTCCCCATCATGCTATAAAAATAAATAACTTACGAACTTACTCATCCAGAGAAGTTTAGGGATCGAGCACGTATCCGAGAGATGAGAGATGATGTCGCCTCTCTTTCAAGAGGGTTTTTTATTTTCGTCTTTGCGAGATAATGTTCTTTCGCTGAAGAAATTCTCTATTCGGGATGAGATTGCTTCGGTCGCTACGCTTCCTCGCAATGACGGAAAGGTAACTATGGAAATCGGTGAAACATTATACGTAACCAACCGCGATGACTTTCGCAAGTGGCTGATCCCGAATCACAAAACGAAAAAAGAGATTTGGTTGATTCAATACAAAAAAGCCACGAAGAAACCCTCTATCAATTATATTGAGGCTGTGGAGGAAGCCATCTGTTTTGGCTGGATCGATGGACTCGAAAAAAGCATGGACGCGGAACGATATGCTCTTCGCTTCTCGCCGCGCAGACCAAAATCCAACTGGACGGAGACGAATAAGGAGCGTGCCAGAAAAATGATTGCTGCAGATAGAATGATGGAGGCTGGTTTAGCAACCTTACCGAAGGATTTCTGATCAAAGAATATAGCTACGTACCGCAAAAGCTGGCGCTATTATCGTGATTCCAGCCTGCTCTGGCTGCTGTTCTTTCTTTTGATACTGGCAGCAGGCTATGCATTACAGCATCCGATATATTGGATTGCCGTTCTACTCATCTGGTTTGTTCGAAATCCGATACGGAATGCTTTCTATTTTGCGCACCCATACCGACGGTTTGACTGGATGCCGCAAAACAATCTGAATTTCCGAGAACTGACGTTCAAATCACGGGATGGACTGACTTTGTTTGGACGTTTCATGCCTGGCAGAAATCACGCCACCATTCTCTTAATTCATCCGTTAGGCAGTTCAGATGGCGACATGCTGATCCATGCAGAATTCCTTGCCAACGCCGGATACGGCGTCTTCATGATCGATCTACGCGCACATGGAAGCAGTGATGGCGACACTTCCACGTTTGGCTTGCGCGAAGCGGACGATATCGTGGGAGCCGTAGACTATCTTCTCACCCGTCTGGATGTAAATGGACAAAAGATCGGCGCGCTGGGTATTTCTCTGGGTGCCCAAGCCGCGTTGCG
>DATFQC010000230.1:0-2949 GCA_035264425.1 Anaerolineales bacterium | reverse complement strand
GCCCGTACTGTGAACACGGTTCGCGATCCCTAATTGAATGATCAGGGTTTGGACTTCTTCCTCAAACTGTTTCTTGCCACCCCCTACCATCAGCAAATAGACGTTGGGCAGCATCTGGGCGATTCCTGCAAAAGACTGCAGGAGGAAACTGATGTTTTTTTCGGGAGCGATCCGGCCGGCGTAAACCAACAGGATATCCTCGTCTCGAAAGCCGAATTGATTCCGTGGAACGGAATTCGATTGGCGGAACTTTTGCAAATCTACTCCGTTGGGAACGACCTCGATCGGGCTGTTCACCTCCAGGTCGCGCAGGATATTTTTCATGCTCTCCGATGGAGAAATCACCAAATCGACTGCCTCGCAAAAATCGGGCAGATACGCCTGAAGGAGGCCATGGCTGACTTCATCGCTCATGAGCGGGATATAGGCCTGGGCCAGCAGGTCATACCGAGAGTGGTTCGTAAAGACGATCGGAATCCGGGCCGAGCGGCAGTAGTTCAGCGCCAACCTCCCACTGAGAAACGGATGATGGACGTGGACCACATCCATGGTTTGGAGGAGTTTCTTATGCTGGGTTTTGTAACGCAAAGATAGATAAAAGCCGGTATCGGCCAACGGCAGCCCCGGGCTTCGAAAGATGCGCGGTTCATTATCCTCATATTCGTCGTCGCCAAAGGTAAATACATAAACCTCGTGCCCTGCACGTTCAAGGG
The DNA here is from genome assembly GCA_035264425.1 of Anaerolineales bacterium. Taxonomy (GTDB): domain Bacteria; phylum Chloroflexota; class Anaerolineae; order Anaerolineales; family Villigracilaceae; genus Defluviilinea. Next base: position 2,236 of record DATFQC010000230.1, on the reverse strand, counting down.
CACGTTTGTTCAAGTCTATGTAATTTGTGACGCCGCTGACGTGCGGCTTATATGTATCCACCATCATTCCAATGCGCATGAAACAATCGTACAGGGACTGGGGCATGCTGTCAAGGCGCGCTGGTTTTTTGTGCTTCTGGCATGATGGTAGAATCTCTGCAGAAGGAGTTAGCTTGGTTAAATTGGTTTTGCGTAACAAGGAATATGAAGTGAAAGCCGGCATGACATTACTTTCTGCTTTGCAGAAAATCAATGTTCTCCCGGAGTCTGTTATCGCCACGCGAGAGGGGGAGATGATCCTAGATGACGAGATTCTGAAAGACGGGGATGTGATCAGATTGATCGCGGTGATTTCTGGAGGATAATGTTGAGGAGTCCAACGTCTCCTGACATTGGTTGTGAAAAGAGTTTTTTATGAAGTGTAGAAAATGTGGTGCAAAAGCCTCCGTCAATATGCGCCAGCATAAACTGGCCTTATGCAAGGAACACTATCTGGAATGGGTTCCCGAACAGACCGAGCGCTTTATCAAAAAATATGAGATGTTCACTTACCATGAGAAGATCCTTGTCGCGGTTTCCGGGGGCAAGGACTCGCTGGCCTTGTGGGACATTCTCACTCGCCTCGGTTATCAGGCGGATGGACTCTACCTCGGCCTTGGGATCGACGGCGGCATTAATTATTCGCATGAGTCACAACGCTTGACTGAGAAATTTGCAGACGAGCATCACCTGAAACTTCATGTGGTGGACATCGAAAAGGAATACGGTCAGCCCATCCCCGTGCTTTCGGAAATTTCCCACCGCGGACATGGCAAGCCCTGCGCGGTTTGCGGCTTGGCGAAGCGTCACGAGATGAACCGCATCGCCCGGGACCTTGGCTATGACGTGCTGGCGACCGGCCATAACCTGGACGATGAAGCGGCTGTGCTATTTGGGAATACGCTGTCATGGTCGAGTGAATATCTCTTGCGGCAGGGACCTGTCCTGCCTGCCTCAGACGGGCTGGCGCGCAAGGTCAAGCCATTATGTCGCTTTTATGAACGTGAAATGACAGCCTACTCGTTGGTGCGCGGCATTGAATATATCTACGACGAATGTCCGTTTGCGGAAGGCTCACAATCGATCTATTACAAGGAATTGTTGAACCAGCTCGAAACGGCGCGCCCGGGTGCAAAGCTGACTTTCTATTTGCGGTTCTTAGAAGCACGAAAACAAGGAAATTTATTCATCGAAAAAAATATGGAACAGGCTCATCTGCATTCCTGCCCAAAATGCGGACAACCTACTTCTACAGATGATCTATGTTCCTTTTGTCGGATGATCGAAAAAGCACAAAATACAGCCATCGCCTAGTAGTTTCATGAAACAATATCGCTTCTTTGACCTGATCATGGCCGTCTTTGTGACGGTTCTGGTCGTGAGCAATATTGCTTCCTCGGCCAAGATCGTAGATTGGGGATTCAGCATATTTCATGTGCGCATGGCTTTTGATGCAGGGACGATCCTCTTTCCGATCAGCTATATTTTTGGAGATATTCTCACAGAAGTTTATGGATATAAAAATTCGCGGCGCGTCATCTGGGCCGGTTTTGCGTGCCTGGCCCTGAGCGCGTTTGTCTTTTGGATCGTGCGCTTGATGCCGGGTGAAGTAACCTGGCAAAGCTATGCCGGAGATGCGGCCTATAATGCAATTCTCGGTGGGATGAGCACAGGCGGGATTGTGCTGGCAAGCCTGGCAGGTTATTGGACAGGGGAGTTGACAAATTCCTTCACACTCGCGAAGCTGAAAATCCTGACGGACGGTCGCTGGTTGTGGATTCGTACCATCGGGAGCACAATTGTGGGTGAATTGGTGGATACTGTGATCTTTGTCGTCGTTGCTTCGTTATTTGGTGTATTCCCGTGGAGTCTGTTCCTCACACTGACCATAACTAATTATTTATTTAAATGCGGCGTCGAGGCCTTGATGACCCCGATCACGTACCTGGTCGTCAATGCATTGAAACGCGCTGAAGACGAGGATTACTATGATCGGGGGACAAATTTCAATCCATTCGTCGCCTGACATCGCCGTGATTCAAGAAGGTGAAAACCTTATTCATAGAATATCTGTGCTAAAATCAAAACGGTCATTTTCCTGTAGATTTTAATCAATAGGAAGGGTCCATAACCTTTAGGCAGGTATTCTATGCTCGTTTCCATTGAAAAGGCAGAGCACTACCTCTGGGGTGGCAAT
>DATFQC010000229.1:0-13085 GCA_035264425.1 Anaerolineales bacterium | reverse complement strand
GCGCGGATGGCAGCTTTGATTTCGGGATCTGGTACATCGTCCACGCCATTGTAACGTGTCAACCCAACATACACGACCACACCGCCCTCAGGGGATTGAGTCAGAAAGATGCCGCGTTCTCCAAGGGGCGTCCCCTCCAGGCGGCCCTGTAGGACTAAGTCGATCTGGCCCACAATGCTGTTGGCTGGCACAGAAGGACGATCTTCCTTTGCGATCGTTGAAGTTCTTGGCGTGGTGAGTGGGGGAATGGGCTGGGAAGGGGGTTGTGCAGACTGGATCTGAGCAGGTTTACTCGGACTGGGAGTGCCGGCAAACGTCTCGAGACGTTCCGAGAGTGATGTCGGCTGCGATGGAGTTGGATATACGGTTGAGGTCGAAGGAGCAGAGGCAGGGCGGCCCTCCAGCCAGGGACGCATAATAGTCAGCATGTCGATCAGCCGCTTGCGCTGGTCTGGCGATAATGAGGATGGATTCACGCGCGCTCCATCGAGGTCAAGAGCAACAGACCCGTTCTCATTCTTGATACGGAGCAGGCCGGGGTCATCCACTGTGACAGTCTGGGCCTCAGGGAGAGATGCAGGAGCAGCAGGCTGGTCTTTCTTCTCCTGCGCTTCTTCAGCTTTTCTTTTTTTATATCCCTGGCCGCGTCCCTCATACAGACCAAACATATAAACAAATATCAATCCAGCGATCCAGACAAGAATTGACCAATTAAATTCCATAACTCACCTTAAGGTAGGGTTTGACATGTTGGGCAAAAGTGAGTGCTGCGTTGACCAACAAGGATCCGTTCAATAGTTGTCCCGCATACGGGACACGGTTTTCCTGCACGATCATACACTCGAAAATAATTTTGGAATTCACCGCCGCGGTAGACCCAATCAAAAGACGCACCATTGCGACGAATCCCCTCCTTCAGAACTGTGCGAATTGCTTCATGCAAAGCCTCAGCCTGTTTGACCGTTATGGAGTCAGACGTGGCCAGCGGATTCAACCTGGCGAGATGTAATGATTCGTCTGTATAGATGTTACCGAGACCGGCTAAAAAGGTCTGGTCGAGCAATAATGGTTTGAGCTGGCGATGTTTATTGTGTAGTCCCGCGTATAGCCATGCGGGTGTGAACCTTTTGCTCAAGGGTTCAGGACCAAGCCTGCCCAGCACCTCTTCGGGATCCGCTGTCAACCAGACACGCCCAAACTTACGGGTATCATTAAATACCAGAGTACTCCGATCACCCTCGGCAGACAGCAATCTTAATATCAGGCGATCATGTTTTTCAGGGCCAATTTTACTATCTTTAATCAAGAGATCGCCACTCATACGCAAGTGAATGAGGAGGCTAAAATCAGAAAGACGCAGGATGAAAAACTTGGCACGGCGCGTGACTTCTTTGATTTCCTGACCTTTGATCGCTGCTTTGAACTTTCGAGGAGAAGGAAAGGCCAGCGTGCGAGGCCAGCGTAACTCAGCATCCGTGATGGTTTTGCCAAGGAGATGTGGTCTTAGTTTCCGTGCAATTGTTTCCACTTCGGGTAGTTCAGGCATAAGTAGGTGTTAGCTTTCAGCGGTCAGCCGGCGCTTGATAAGCGCCGATCGCTATTCGTTGAACATTTCTCCAACACTGCGTCCCTGATGGGCGCGGCGGATCACTTCACCGAGCAAAGGCGCGATGGACAATACGGTAATTCTTCCTTCTAAGGGTTTCATTTTAGCTGCCGGGATCGGCACCGTATCTGTGGTGAGGATTTGTTTAATCGGCAGGTCCGCTAATCGCTGTGCTGCGCTCTTCGAGAAGATGGGGTGGATAAATGCAAGATAGATGTCGCGTGCCCCATTTTTTTGTACTACCTCAACTGCTTGTGCGATAGAACCTCCGGTATCCACTTCATCATCCACGATAATGACGTCGTGGCCTCTCACCTCGCCGATAAGAGTTAACGCTTCGGCTTTGGCGTCGTTTCCCGTCCGGCGCTTTTCGATAAAGGCGATTGGCACATCCAGGTCGAGCGCGTAATTCCGTCCTTTTTTTGCAAAGCCCAAGTCGGTTGCAACAACGACCGGATCTTGCATTTCATTGCTGAGGTTATCCTTGATATGATCGGTGATCATATGGGAGGCGGTCAACACGTCCCCGGGCACGGAAAAGAAGCCCTGAATTTGTCCCGCATGCGGATCAAAAGTCATGTAACGATCGGCACCTGCACTCTCGATCATATCTGCCACCAGTCGGGCAGTGATCGGCACGCGCGGCTGATCCTTCTTGTCCGAGCGTCCATAACAAAGATAGGGAATCACTGCGGTGATGCGTGCCGCTGAATCTAATCGAACAGTTTGGACCATAATCAGTAATTCCATCAGGTTATAGTGAACAGGCGAAGAAGTGCTTTGAATTACATATACATCATGTCCGCGGGCGCTGTCATTCAGCTTCACAAAGATATTTTCGTTGGGGAACTGGATAATTTCTCGTGGGCTTAATGGTTGTTCAAGGTAATCTGCGATCTTCTGTGCCAGGTTGGGCGAAGCCGAACCGGCATATAGTTTAATATCCCCGTAGGTTTTCATTCCATGTGTGTGATGTGGCATCCTTGCTCCTTACGTTTCAAAACCTTTTCAGAAGCCATTTCTATTTTTGGCCTCCATTTAACAGAGATGTAACAGCTTCAGACGGAGAAATATTTCTGTGAACAACTTTCTCAATCATCTCTTCATATCTCTGAGTCTGAACGCTCTCTAAAAAGCGATCCATTAACGCCTCCCGTAGCAACGTTTCCATTTCGGATGCCAGGCGGGCGCGATCGCGAGCGGTCCAATCTCCGCTCTGGCGCAAGTGCTCAGCGTGCTTCGCAATCGAGGCCGCTAATTCGTCAATGCCTTTGCTCTCAGTGGCAACGGTCTTGACAATTGGAGGGATCCAAATCGTTGAATCGGTTGTCGGCTCAGAAATGGACATGGATTTTCCGTGGTGGCGAAAGACGCGCTTAGTGGGGTGGGCAAGCTCAAGCGTGGAGCGAAGTGCACGTTCCGTGTTCTCGACTCCGGGCCGGTCTGCTTTGTTGATGACGAGCACATCGGCGATTTCCAATATGCCTGCTTTAATGGCCTGGATCTCGTCACCGAGGCCAGGTGCTTCCACAACGACCGTGGTATGCGCCAGCCGCGCCACATCCACTTCGCTCTGTCCCGCGCCAACCGTTTCGATGATGATAATCTCATATCCGGCGGCGTCAAAAATTTGCACGATGGCAGCCGTCTTTTGGGCAATACCACCCAAAGAACCGCGTGTAGCCATCGAACGGATGAAGACACCCTCGTCGCCTGAAAGATCGCGCATGCGGACACGGTCCCCCAGGACGGCCCCACCCGTGAATGGACTCGAGGGATCTACTGCAACGATGGCAACTTTCTGATCTGAACTTTTTCGATAATAGAGGGCAAGCTGATTGACCAGGGATGATTTCCCTGTGCCCGGCGCACCCGTCACACCAATGAGATGTGCTTTGCCTGTATGTTGAAAGAGCTCTGCGAGTCCGGCCCGGCCTTCGGCTGAATCATTTTCCACCTGAGTGAGCAAGCGCGATAAGGCGAGACGGTTTCCTTCTACTATGGATTTTGTCAACAACATCATTCTCTTATATACGAAATTACGCAATACGTATTACGTATTGCGTAATTTATAACTTCACTGCCTCACGGACATCTTTGATAATATCGTCCGTAGATGCACCCGGACCATAGATACCCGTAATACCCATTTCTTTCAAGCGTGGCATGTCTTCATCGGGGATGATGCCTCCTATGAAAACCTTTACCTGCTCCTGGCCATTCTTTTTAAGCAATTCCAAAATGCGCGGGGCCAATGCCATATGTGCACCGGAAAGGATGGATAAACCAACAATATCCACGTCCTCCTGTAGCGCGGCTTCAGCAATCATTTCAGGTGTTTGACGCAGACCGGTATAAATTACTTCCATCCCGGCATCGCGCAGGGCGCGTGCCACAACTTTTGCGCCGCGGTCATGCCCGTCGAGGCCGGGTTTTGCGACAAGCACACGGATTTTTTTCTCCGTCATGGTTCCTCCGTGAAAAAATTCTCACATCATTATACTATGACGATGAATATGCAAAAAACAGCCATTATCCCGTAATGAGGCTGAAATTTACAGGTACTTATGGTGAGTCAGGTCATGATTAAAATATGCTATACTTTGCTCATGCAATCGCGCGCAGACTGGTCACACTGGGCTGAATCACTACGTCGCTTCAAACTGGATGGACTTGCTTCGTGGCTGCTCGAAGCGGGGGCACCTCTAACTGTACTGAGCGCGCAGGCACTTTATATCAGTCAGCCATTTCTGGGTGGGAAACAATGGACATCATTTGCTCACATGCTTGAAGAAGATGAAGAAGTACAAGCCTTTGCCCGTTATTTACGTGGAGAGGATTCGTAATGTTTGCTTTGAGTTTGCTTGCTTTGGCAGCTGTACTTTTGGTGGCGCTCACACTCTGGAGGCGAAGATCGCCGGGGGCATTGCGTTTAATCGCTGCTTATGAACGGCTCAATCGTTCTGTTGGAATCGCTGTGGAAAATGGAACGCGGCTTCATTTCTCGCTTGGACGCGGTAATCTTTTTACCACACGAGCTGGCTCTGCCTTGGCTGGTCTGGCGATGTTGCGAAGACTTGCAGAACGGACATCTGTGAGCGATCGTCCGCCCGTGGTTACATCCGGGGATGCTTCACTTGCAATTCTTACACAGGATACATTACAGTCTGGCTATCGCGCGGCGGGGGCAGAGGATCAATATCGCTTCACGACCGGACGATTGACGGGCCTGACGCCCTTTTCTTACGCGGCCGGGACAATTTCTACAATCCACGATGAAAATGTCTCTGCCAATATTTTCATTGGAGATTTTGGTTCTGAATCTGCTTTGCTGGCAGAGGCCTCTGATCGCGAAAATACGAGTTTGATCGCAGCGAGTGATAATCTTTCTGCGCAATCCGTGTTTTATGCTGCGTCTCAGGAACCCCTGATCGGAGAAGAATTATTTGCGGCCGGCGCGTATGTGGGCGCGGGCGCGTCTCATGAAGCCAGCTTGAATGTGCAGGATATTTTGCGCTGGCTGATTATTCTTGCAATCCTTATTGGTTCTGTGCTCAAATTTGGCTCAAGCTTGTAGGAGTTGTCCATCTAATGCGCATCTTCACTGCCGCTTTCGCCATTGCCGCTGGTCTCATTGTTCTGCTGGGATATTTCTTTTCGGCGCAATTAGAGTCGTTACGACTCCTCCTGGTTGATTGGGCAATTATCATTGCTGGCATGGCCGTGTTGGTGGGAATTTTCAATCTTGTTGCCGTACAAATGGATAAAATTCGTACGCGCCAAAAGGGTGGCACGTATGGCGTGATATTGATCGTGTCGCTTTTTATTACCTTTGTATTTGGATTAGTACTCGGCCCTGATCATCCCTATATGCGTCTGACAATGGACGCGATCATTGTCCCAGTGGAGGCCTCGCTTATGGCGATCTTGGCGGTGACCTTGATCTACGCCAGCATTCGTCTTTTGCGCCGTCGTGTGGATGTGATGAGTGTGCTCTTTTTAGCGGTTGCAGTAATATTTCTAATTGCAGTCGCGCCCACGCCCTTTGGCCCTCTGCTCGGTGAGCGTGGCAATCAAGCCATTGTTGATTTCCTGGGTATGTTCTCGCATGGAGGCACGCGTGGGCTCCTGCTTGGCATTGCCCTGGGGACTTTACTAACGGGACTGCGCGTCTTGTTCGGCATCGATCGGCCCTATGGAGGCAATTGAGCATGGCTGAACTCCGCTGCCCGAACTGTGGAAAGAATAATCCAGATATTCTGGATGTCTGCCAGTTTTGCGGGACGCCTCTCAAACCTGAATCCGTGTTGCGGATTGGACAAACCCCGACAAAGAAAAACACCGGTGAGTTGGAGTCTGTTTTGCCGGATTGGCTTAAGGATATGCGTCAGCAGGCGAGAGATTCAGCTGAATCAGATGCTGCTGCTCTGGCTGCTTCCCAGTCCAAGTCCCAGAAGATTGAACCACCTGATCTTTTAGCAGGACTTGCTTCCCAGTCCAACACCGCCGCCGAGGAAGATGTTCCCGATTGGCTGGCAAGCATTAATCCGACAGCCAAGTCAAAACCTTCAAGCGCATCCACGCCTGAGCCCAGCACAGACTTTTTTGCTCAATTTAACCAAAGTGAATCAAAGCCTGAGCCAGCAGGTATGCCGTCTCAAGCTGAGCCTCCAGCCCGGGCGGACACAGGAAATGAACCCTCTTCCGCCGAGAAGGATGAACTCTCAGATTGGTTTGCGCAGGCATCAGACGGGCCCGAAGAAACTGTAGAGGTGGACCCGAATGCACAACAGAGTGACGTTGGTTGGGCAAGCAATTTGGGTTCGTTTTCCACTTCTGCCGAACAATCTGCTCCTAAAGAGGCAGAGGATTTAAGCTGGCTTCATAACCTAGAAGCGGCTGCCAAACAAACCGGTGATCTGCAGGCCCCTAAGCAGGAAACCGATTGGCAGGCAAATTTTGAGATGCCGTCCTCCCCCTCACAGCCCTCTTCCCAGGAAGATTTAAGCTGGCTGGATAAACTAGGTGGAATTGAAGAACCTTCACAACAAGCTCCCGCTCAGCCCTCAGTACCGCAAAACGATTTGAGTTGGCTCGACCAATTTGGTGGAGTACCTGAAACTTCAAAACCATCTCAACCGCCTGCACCACAGGAAGATCTGAGTTGGTTGAGTACTTTAGGTGATGTGTCAGAATCTCAACCTTCTGACGCCGCGCAAAATCAGCCAATTGAACCGCAGCCTTTTACATCAGAAAAAGATCTAAGCTGGCTCAATGAACCTGGTGAAATATCAAAGCCTTCACAACCCTCTCCCGCATCCGAGCCCAGTGCAAGTGTAAAATTTCCTCCAGAAAAGACTTCCTCAGAAGACTTGAGCTGGCTTCACAATTTTGGTGCTGCGGCAGAGTCTTCAGAGACACCTGCTGCTCAGGATGATTTAAGTTGGCTGAATACACTCAGCGGAGAATCAGATTCATTAGCATCTACCCCATTCGATGAATCTACCTCAGAAAAAACGTCGCCGCGTCATACTGCACCCCTGGGTCAGAGTGCTGAGAAAGACTCAGAGCCCGATTGGTTGAAGAGTGCCATTGAGCAACCTTCCATGCCGGCGCCCGGCGATTTGTCTATGGATTGGTTCACAGGGACTGAGCAACCTGCGGATGAAAAACAGGTCCCTGCCACACCCCAGCCTGCTTCCTTTGAATCGGATTTCTTCTCAACCCCTAGTGAGCCCTCTACTATTTCGAATCAGGAAGTGGACTCACTCTTTTCAGTCGAGATGCCCGATTGGCTTTCACGGACCGAACCCGGAACTGAGGAATCTGTTTCACAACAAGCTGGTGCTTCTTCAATCGAGGGCGACAATTCTCTTTCACCTGTTGATCTGCCTTCCTGGGTGCAGGCCATGCGACCTGTTGAAGCGGTCATCTCCAAGACCACTCCCAGTATTGCAGATCAGCCAGCTGAAACGGAAGGTCCATTGGCCGGTCTGCAAGGGGTGATCCCTATTGCACCGATTGGGTCCTCAAGACGGCCTAAAGCCGTTTCTCTTAAACTGCAAGCCTCTGATGAGCAACAAGCCAGTGCGGCCTTATTGGAACAAATTCTGGGGAGTGAAACAAGTCCACGGACACTGATCACGCCTTCCTTCGTTGCGCCTCAACAATGGCTACGCTGGGTATTGACAGGTGTATTCCTGATTGTGTTGAGTGCCGTACTATTTCTTCGTTCACAGTCCATCCCTATCTCTGCCAATATACCGATTGAAGTGAGCAGCCTTTCAAGTGCCGTGATGAATATTCCTGCCGGCTCAAAAGTTTTAGTGGTAGTGGATTATGAGCCAGCTCTGGCTGGTGAAATGGAAGCGATCAGCGGTCCTTTCCTGGATCAAATGGTTTTGTTAACTCATCCCAATCTTTCATTCATCTCCACTTCCCCGATTGGCACTGCACTCGTTGAGCGACTAGTGAGCAACACAACTATTAATCAAGCCGGTTCACCGTATATTAACTTGGGATATTTGCCCGGCGGTGCAACGGGCGTTTTGGGATTTATTGAATCGCCAAGTCAGGTTATTCCATTGGCGGATGTTCAATCGTTTTCCGGGTATTCTGCGCTGATTATTCTGAGTGACCATGCTGAGTCAGGTCGTGTCTGGGTGGAGCAATTACAAAACCAGAAACAAATTGACTCTGCTTTGACCAATCAACCGTTATTGATGGTTGCCAGCGCACAGGCGGGCCCATTGCTGCAACCGTATGTGTCCTCGGGACAGGTCAACGGTATGATCAGCGGAATTTCCGATGCAGCCCGTTATCAGTTTGTAAATAATAGCCAACCCGGACTCGTCCGTTCCTACTGGGATACGCTTGGGATTGGATTGATGATGTCGATTGCCTTAATCGTTATGGGAAGCCTGTGGAGTTTGTTTACAGGAATTCGTGCCCGTCGCGTGGATGCGAAACAGGGATAAACCAATGTCCATTGAAATCATCTCTGCACTCGTCGGCTTCCTTTTGACCCTTATGGTCTTTAGTTATCTCATTGGCGATAATCCATTATTCCGCATCGCCGTCTATTTGTTTATTGGCGTATCCTCTGGTTATGCTGCGACAGTTGTTGTTCACTATGTGCTGATTCCCAGGCTGGGTTCATTTCAATCGAAGGATTTCAATCAATTGATCCTTGGAATTATCCCTCTTTTGCTGGGGGTTACTTTGTTAGCCAAGCTCTCCCCACGTATCTCATGGATTGGGAATATAGCCATGGCCGTGCTGGTTGGCGTGGGTGCGGCTGTCGCGATCGGTGGCGCGCTGCTCGGCACATTAATGCCCCAGCTCGGGGCCGCGATAAACACGCTCGATGTTAGTTCAGCAGGGAGTGGCCTGGGTGTAGCCTCGAAATTACTTCAAGGGGTTGTCACGCTTGGTGGAACGGTCTTCACATTAGCATCCTTCCATTTTAGTGCGGGACGCGCGGCAGATGGCACTCCGAGGCGGAATCCTGCTATTGAAGGAATTGCCTGGGTGGGTCGTCTTTTCATTGCCATCACATTGGGCGTACTGTTCGCGGGAGTTTATATGTCAGCCCTTACAGCTATGATCGAGCGATTGAGCTTTGCTATTAATTTCATCAGACAATTGGCGGGTATCTAACGTATGCCTGCATCCCTAGTCCAAAACGAATCCATACTTGCCATTGATGTCGGCGCGGCAGTGACGCGTGCCGTCTTGTTTGATGTGGTTGAAGGGCAATATCGGTTTGTTGCCTCCGGGCAGGCTCCTTCCACTGCGGAAGCGCCCTTCAAAGATATTGGAATGGGTGTGCGCGAAGCCATCACCAACCTGCAAAATGTCACGGGTGCAACCCTGCTTGAGCCTACCAATAACAATTTGATCGCACCAGCCCAGTCAGATGGTTCAGGTGTGGACGCTGTTGTTGGTACCATTTCTGCCGGGCCCGCCGTAAAGACCGTGGTGGTAGGGCTGCTTACGGATGTCTCAGTGCAAAGCGCGCGGCGTTTGGCTGAATCCACTTACAGCCGTGTGGTGGATACTCTCGATCTTTCTGACCAACGCAAACCAGATCAGCAAATGGACGGCATTGCTCGTTCGCGGCCAGACCTAATCGTCTTGGCCGGTGGGACGGATGGGGGCGCCTCCCGTTCGATCCAAAAAATGCTGGAGGCGATTGGTCTGGCCTGTTATTTAATGCCACTGGAAAAACGTCCCATGGTGCTCTATGCGGGTAATCAAAAACTTGCCAGTGATGTGAAGGATTTGTTGGGTGGTCATGCAGGAAAAGTGGAAGTTAGTTACAACGTGCGTCCCTCGCTCGAAGTGGAAGACCTCGATCCCGGGCGGCATGAACTTGCTTTGCTCATGACAAAGCTGCGCCAGCGACAGATCAAAGGTGTGGAAGAGCTCAATCTGTGGACCGCCGGAAATCTTTTACCAACAGCCTATGCCCAGGGACGTATTATTCGTTTTTTGAGCAAATTATATGAATCAACCCGTGGCTTGCTCTGCGTGAATGTAGGGGCCTCTGCAACATCTGTCGCGGCTGGCTTTAGCGGTGACTTGACTTTGGGTGTGTACCCACAATATGGATTAGGGGAAAATCTGGCCGGTTTGTTGCAAGAGACTGGGATTGATGACATTATGCGCTGGCTGCCCCTCGATATTTCGCAAAACATGTTGCGGGAGTATTTATTTCAAAAATCACTCTATCCATCTTCAATTCCTGCGACAAAAGACGAACAGGCTCTTTCGCAGGCAATTGCACGGCAGGCTTTGTATCTTGCCGTTCGTAAGGCGCAAAGAGATTTTCCAGTCCAGGCTCGTTCCACACAGAATGGAGTGATGCCTCCTCTGGATCTAATCATCGGTGGTGGTGGTGTGGTTAGCGATGGCACCTCTCTCGGACAAAGTTTGTTGTTATTGCTGGACGCCATCCAGCCGGTTGGGATCACGCCTATCCTGCTGGATCAAAATAATTTATTGCCTATGTTGGGAGCTGCGGCTTCACGCAGTCACTATCTGCCGGTGCAAGTGATTGAATCAGGCGCGTTTATTGGCCTGGGAACAGTTGTGTCTGTGATCGCCTCTGCCAATTATGGAGATCAGGTTTTGCGCGCAAAACTGACTTATAGTGATGGAACAGAAGCGCGTGCGGAAGTCAAATTTGGTGGATTGGAAATCCTGCCTCTGCCCAATGGGCAGTCTGCCCATCTCAGCTTGCAACCGCTGCGGCGCGCGGACGCGGGTCTGGGTTCCGGAAAGAGCGGCGTGGTGACGGTGACGGGTGGAGCGTTGGGAGTCGTCATTGATGCGCGTGGACGTCCATTACAAATTCCGAGTGACCCCGTTCGCAGGCGCGAACTAATGAAGCGCTGGTCCTACGCGGTGGGAGGTTAATATGCTGGCTCCAGTGCTTCATATTCTGCCTCTGGCCACGATCGTTCGGGAACGAACTCTGCCCGTCGCCGGAAAAGTGAACGTTCATGTCAATCAGCGCGTCAATCCAACAGATGTAATTGCAGAAGCCAGTTTTGCACGCGAGCATGTTCTGTTGGATGTGGCACGTGCATTTGGGGTATCTGCGAGTGCAGCCGATAAGATGATCAAAGTAAACCAGGGGGACCGGGTGATGCAAGGCGCATTGGTGGCAGAAAGTGGTGGTCTTTTCCCACGCTCGATTAAAGCTCCTCGTGCTGGCCGCGTCATGGTGGTGGGCAGTGGACAGATTTTGATGGAAGTTGGTGATACGCAGGTTGAATTACGAGCAGGTCTGCCCGGGCTGGTTACACAAGTTTTGCCAGAACGTGGGGTAGTCATCCGGACCGCGGGTGCGCTCATTCAGGGAGTGTGGGGGAATGGCCGTATCGATAATGGCTTGATGGTTAACTTAATGCAGAAGCCAGATGAAGTTCTCAGCGCGGAGCGACTCGATGTGAGCCTGCGCGGTTCTGTCATCCTGGGTGGACATGTGCGGGATGTTGAGACGTTGCGGGCGGCGGCGGAATTACCCGTGCGCGGCCTGATTTTATCAAGCCTTCCTTCGTCATTGATCGTATCCGCCTATCAAATGAGGTATCCAATCCTGGTGACAGATGGTTTTGGCGCAATGCCAATGAACTCGGCTGCATTCAGACTCCTGACGACCAATGATAAGCGCGAAGCAACGGTCAATGCCGAACACTTTGATCGTTATAACGGGAACCGTCCGGAGGTGATCATCCCTCTGCCTGTTGCCACGGAACCTCCTGAACCCAATCCTTTTGAAACATTTAGGGTAGGACAAACTGTGCGTTTGCGCCGCCCGCCAAACGCAGGGATGATCGGGATTTTATCCAATCTACCTGTTGGACTCAGCGTCTTGCCCAGTGGATTGCGTGCGCCTTCAGCAGAAATAAAGCTTGAAAATGGTGAAGCGGTGCTGGTGCCTTTAATAAATTTAGAAGTTGTGGGATAATACCCAGAGCCGTATAAATAACTAAACAAGAAATTTGTTTTTTGCCCACAAATTGTTAGAAACGTTTAGTCATTTATGCAAGAAGCGGTGCTAATCAGAAATACAATCTCGAGGAGAGTGCAGAATGTCAAATTTTGACGATAACACAGATTTCGAGGATGCCAATCCGCCTGAAGAATCAAACAACCGTACATTTCTGCTCGTAGCTGGTATTTTGGGTGGGCTTGTTTTCCTGGCCCTCCTCTGCCTGGTGGGATATTTTTTCCTCGCAAATAACTCAACACAACAAAATGATGCCACCGCACAGGCACAAGCCACGCAACAGGCTGCAACGATCCAAGTAGGATTAACACAAACGGCTCTTGCTCAGGGACTCACTCAAACCGCAGCCGTGACCAATACAGTTCCTCCGACCAATACCCCTGTGATTGCTCAGGCAACAGCAACCCTCACAGCGACTTCCAACCCTGCAACTGCTACCCTAGGCGCTGCCTTCACTCAAATCGCTAACTCCACCCAAACGATCATCCCTACCTCCACTGCCTTACCAAATACCGGTTTTGCAGATGATGTTGGTGGACCTGGATTGATATTGATCGCAATTGCGCTGGTTGTTGTGATCTTCCTGGTGAGAAGGTTAAGAGCCTCCCCATCTCAATAGAATAATCTTTCAGTGAAATTAATAAACCTTGCGAAGGTTCAAGCCTTTGCAAGGTTTTTTGTTTGCTCTTGACAAAACAGTACATAGTGATAAAATTCACAATAAAGATTATCTGATTAGTCCTATTTAAGCGGAGGTGAGATGTCAGGAAGAATTATATTGATCAACCCTGCAAGGCATTTTATTGCCAACGAGCATGGCCTGGGTTATCTCATCCCTCTTGGACTGATAAGCATCGGTGGGCCGTTAATTGATGCAGGTTTTACCGTAAAGTTAATTGATCATGATTTGTATGGGTGGTCATACCAGCGACTTATTAAAGAGATTTCTGATTTTCATGC
>DATFQC010000228.1:0-5769 GCA_035264425.1 Anaerolineales bacterium | reverse complement strand
CATAGATATTCTTATATTTACTGACTTCATTGAAAAACCAGCGAATTTTTTGAGGATCTTTTCCCGGTGTGCTTCCAGCAATGATAATGAACATGAGAAAAACATTCCAATCCTGAATGGTTTCAAGCAGATTCTCAAAGCGTTGAACATCGTAAGAACCTGTCGCTGCAAACTGTTTCCAGAGGGCAAAGTTCACGTCATGAAACTGAAGCATATTAAGCAAGTCTTCGTCATCGATAAACTCAGAAGCAAACTTTTTTGCCAAAGATGCATGACTATTGGGACTAACGATTGGCTCATTGGGAATGGCATCTGCCTTGAAGGTATCATGCACATGAATGAGAAATTTCAACTTCCAATATTGCTCCTCGGAAATTCCATGAGCAGCAAGTTTTTTCAAATTTTCTTCCAACTCCACGATATGATATTTCACTTTCCCTTCCGGATGTCCAGAACGCGGCTCACCATATTCTATATTGGATTGATAACGGGGATCTGACACAATTTTTTCAACAATTTCCTTCACTCAAACCTCTTCTACGGTGAGGGCGATTATAATCCTGGCATGGAAAAGCCCTGGTTTGTCGAACCGTTTGTAGATAAGGGACTCGGGAATTCTGCCTATCTAATTGGATCCGACGATACAAAAAAGGGGATATTGATCGATCCACTCCGCGATGTGGACCAGTATCTGCAGGCTGCTACTGAGCGCGGGATTCAGCTAACGCATGTACTCGATACCCATCTGCATGCAGACTTTGTCTCCGGCAACCGTGAGATCGCTCATCAAACCGGTGCGGTCATTGGGGCAAGTGCCGAAGCAAAAGCTGGATTCGAACACCAGCCTCTCACAGCAGACAGCGTTATCGACCTGGGCGCGTTCCAAATCCGCGTCATGACAACACCTGGACATACCCCGGAACACATTTCCTTTCTCATTATTGGACCTGACTCAAAAACACCCTCTGCGTTGTTCAGCGGTGGCGCGTTGATCGTGGGAGGAGCGGCACGGACGGATTTACTCACTCCGGAATTGACCCAACCCCTTGCACGCCAGCTTTATCACACGATCCATGACAAGTTATTAAGATTGCCGGATGCTGTGGATGTCTTCCCTACTCACGGCTCCGGATCATTTTGTGTCACACCTGTATCCAAAGAACGCACAACCACCATCGGGCATGAACGTCTGAACAACGAACTCGCTCAACCTCAAAGCGAAGAAGAATTTGTGAAGCGTGCACTGTCAGGCTTATCCTCCTATCCAACCTACTATAAATATATGCGCGCGATCAATCAAAGGGGCGCGAAGATATTGGGCGGTATCCCTGTCCTCACACCGCTATCCGCGAGCGAAGTCAAAGCTCTAATGGACGAAGGCGTGGTTGTACTGGATGTGCGCCATGGCAAGAAATTTGGCGCGGGGCATATCCCGAATTCGTACGGGATTCGCGTCGACGCGCCGCTCACCACCTGGGTAGGCTGGCTCATCCCGTTCGGAAGCAGGATTGTACTCGTTGGGGAGTCAACCGACCAAATCGTCGCGGCAACCCGGCAGCTTATCCGCATTGGCTATGATGATTTGGTTGGCACCCTCGAAGGCGGTATCGAAGCCTGGACAAGAGAAAATCCGGTGGAAACAACCACAAGTATAGATACAAAAGAATTGCGCGAACGATTGGATGAGGTTATGCTTTTGGATGTCCGCCAGCGATCCGAATGGGACGAGGGACATATTCTGGGCGCGGTTCATTTTGAAGGCGGACGTGTCGCTTGGGAAGATCTATCATTCCCCCATGACAAACCTCTGGCCATTCAATGCTCCAGCGGCAATCGTTCTATGTCGGTCAGTTCGGTGTTACTCAGGCGTGGTTATACCAATGTGATTCAGGTGGAAGGCGGGATTACCCAGTGGAAGAAAAATGGTTTTGAAATCACACACGAGAATTCAAATAATGGATTTCAAGAAAACAGTTAAAGAAGGCTATAACGCTATTGCGGACCGTTATCTTGCCGAGCGTACGCTCGACTCGGTGGATGTACACCTGCTCAAAGATTTGATTGAAAGACTACCAGCCCATACCAAGGTATTGGATGCAGGCTGCGGAGCTGGCATACCAATTAGCCAGATGCTAAGTGAACATTTTGAAGTAATGGGCGTGGATTTTTCTGAAGCACAGATTGAACGGGCGAAAAAGAATGTACCAAACGCCAAATTCCTTTGCGAGGATATGACAAAATTAAGTTTTCCTGAGAATAGCTTCGATGGAATTACTTCCTATTACGCGATCATTCATATTCCACGCGAAGAGCACCAGCCGTTGCTAGCTAACTTTCACAGGATACTCAAGCCTGGCGGGGTTGCATTGCTTTGCCTGGGTGCCGAGAACCTTATAGATGATATCGACGAAAACTACCTTGGCACACGCATGTACTGGAGTCACTACGACACAGAAACCTATCTCAAGATGCTAAAAGATTGCGGTTTCTCGATCATATGGTCAAAGCGCGTGGCTGATGAAACCTGTGAAGGAGCCGGCCATTTGTTTGTGTTGGCACAAAAGTAAAACAGTGAAATCCTTTCAGAAATATTGGGCTATTTTTCAGATCACACTGATCAACTCACTGGCTTATCCCGGCGAGTTGATCGGGCGCAGCTTGATGATCATTCCCTTCATGTGGATCTTCTACCAGCTCTGGAAGGTCACTTATGCAGCCTCTGGAAGTAACATCATCAATGGCCTCACTCTTTCAAATATTCTGTGGTATCTCATGCTTGCCGAGACCATCGAGTTGGGTCGGCCTCCGCTGGCACGCACTATTTCAGAGAACGTAAAAGATGGTTCGATCGCCTATTTGCTGAACAAGCCCTACGATTTTCTCCTCTATCAATTTAGTACAGTCATGGGAGAGACAATATTTCGGTCGGTAATGAACGCGATTTTTGGGAGCATTGTCGTTCTCTGGCTGGTGGGTCCGCCGCAACATCCCGAAGGAATAATCATCGCTTTGCCTGCTATCCTGGGTGCGTGGATTTTGCACTTCTGCGTAACTGCCATGATTGGGCTCTCCGCGTTTCTCGTGGAGGATGTTTCGGCGTTCATGTGGATTTATCAAAAGCTGGCCTTTATGTTTGGCGGCATGTTGATCCCATTGGATTTTTATCCCAAGTGGTTGCAGGTTATTGCAAAAGCACTCCCCTTTTCGAGCATTACCTACGGCCCGGCGCGGTTATTCGTGACGCCGACAACCGAATTTTTTATCAACGTTATGACCCTTCAAATAATCTGGATCGTTATCCTGGCTCTCCTGCTGACGTTTGCTTATCGACGTGGCGTGACATATCTTACGGTGAATGGAGGCTGACAAGGATTGCAAAACCTTTGCTCAGCGTACTTTAGTGCCGGATTTTGCTCCAAATTCAGGAGACTTCGGACTCCTTTTGAAAACAGGATTCATTTGATATGAAAGAACTCAAATTCCTTCTTGCCGTCTGGAAAGCCAACTTGCTGTCTGCTATGGAGTACCGCGCCGCGTTCCTGTCTCAGGTTATCGGTATGATGGTCAACAATTTCTTATACTTTGTGATCTGGATCATATTTTTTGACCGCTTCAAGGCTGTCCGCGGCTGGGGCATCCACGATATGTACCTGACCTTTGGTGTTCTGGCCAGCTCGTTCGGTCTGGTGAGCTTGTTATTCGGGAATGCCTTCAGTCTAAGCGAAATTATCAGCAAGGGCCGCCTGGATTATTACCTATCGCTGCCACGCCCGGTGCTGCTGCACGCGGTTGCAAGTCGTATGATCGCCAGTGGGATGGGCGACTTTACATATGGATTCATCAGTTATGGGCTCTCGGGATATTTCACCTGGGATGGATTGCTCCGCTTTGTGCTCGCGACACTTTTGGCTGCCATTGTTTTCGCGGCGTTTCTTATCCTGATCCAGAGTCTCGCGTTCTGGCTGGGGGTGATGTCCAACCTTTCCGCGCTGGCGCTCAATGCCATGCTGACCTTTGGCATTTATCCCATCACATTGTTTGACAACTACGCAAAGTTGATCTTATTCACATTGATTCCCGCCGCACTGATGGGTGCTGTGCCTGCAGAATTTATCCGCTCGTTTACGTGGCAGAGCTTGGCGGAACTCCTTGTGGGGGCGATCGTTTTTCTTTTTATAGCGGTGACAGTTTTCCGAATTGGATTGAAGCGCTATGAGTCCGGCAGCGCAATCCAGATCGAAGTGTAGCGAAGGCTGGATACTTGTTTTCTGGTATAATTTCCGCCCGTGACTGGTCCTGCCACATGGTCCTCCCGCAAAAACGTCGGGCTGTGGGCATGGAGACCTGCAAAGTGCGGCGTTCGATTTGCTAGGCAAATCGTGCCGCCATAATTTGAAGAAAGGAAAAGCATACGTCATGCCACTCGCAAAAGAACTGAAGACAAAATTGATCACGGACTATCATCGCCATGATGCGGATACCGGCTCCCCAGAAGTACAAATCGCCATTCTGACCGGCCGCATCCAACAGTTGACCGATCACCTTCGGATCAACAAAAAAGATGAGTCCTGCCGGCGTGGATTGCTCAAGCTCGTAGGGCAACGTCGCCGCATGTTGGCCTATTTGCGTCAGGTTGACTACCCCCGCTATCTGGGTGTCACCGAAAGCTTGAACCTGCGCCACAAGTAAGAAAGTGACCCTAAAGGTCTATGAGACCTTTAGGGTCTTATTAACTCAGATGAACCGCTGTCAGGAATTGAATAGCGCGAATGACGCGAGGCGTTATCCCCGCTCTTCAGTCCCTGACCAGGCGGAATTTACACAATGGCTGGCTCATTCACCCACATAAAACACATTCCGCATTTACGCAATTTTTGCGCGTAAATGTAGAAACTTCGCGGACACTACGGGTGGATGTCAGCTATACAGGAGACAATATGAAACCAGAATCAAAGAAATATTCAACGATGGTTGGAAACCAAACTCTCACGTTTGAGACCGGCAAATTAGCTGCTCAAGCTGGTGGTGCGGTGACTTTCGGTACCAGCGAAGCCATTGTCTTCGCGGCTGCCACGATGGGGGGTGTGCGCGAAGGCATTGATTTCTTCCCACTTCAAGTGGAATATGAAGAACGACTTTCCGCAGGCGGAAAAATCCCCGGGTCATTCTTCCGGCGTGAAGGCCGCCCAGGCACAGAAGCCATTCTCGTCTCGCGCCTCACCGACCGTCCATTGCGCCCGTTGTTCCAGCATGGGATGCGCAACGAAGTGCAAGTCATTATGTTTTCGCTTTCTGCGGATGGGGTCAACCCGCTCGATATTTTCGCGATCAATGCCGCCTCGGCTGCGATCATGATCTCGGATATCCCCTGGGGCGGTCCGGTCGGCGCGGTGCGCGTTGGGCGCGTCAACGGTGAGTTCGTGATCAACCCGACCTTTGCCGAGATCGAAACCTCCGACCTAGATCTGCGGATTGCGGGCACACGCGAGGCCATTCTGATGGTGGAGTGCGGTGCGAATGAGATCCCCGAGGATGTGATGGTGGCGGCGCTGGAGCTGGGACACAAGTCCATCCAGCCGCTGATCGATCTTCAGTTGCAGATGCAGGCGGAAGTAGGCAAGCCAAAACGGGAAGGAACTTTGGCACTGCCAGATGAGGAATTGCGCAAGAAGGTTTTTGAGCGTGTCAAAGATCAAATGACCGAATTACTCGACAAGCCGCTCAGCAAAAATGAGTTCTACACAGGAATGACAACATTAAAAGACCAAG
>DATFQC010000227.1:0-8977 GCA_035264425.1 Anaerolineales bacterium | reverse complement strand
TTGCCGAGTATGTTCTCGCCAAAGAATCTTACATCGCATTGAAACCGGCGAATCGGTCTTTCGAGGAGATGGCAGCAGTACCTCTAGCTGCGCTCACCGCTTTGCAGGGCCTTCGCGATAGCGCTGGCATTCGCTCTGGGCAAAAGGTTTTGATCCAGGGTGCCTCGGGTGGTGTTGGTACCTTTGCAGTACAACTTGCCAAGTCATTCGGGACAGAAGTGACCGCTGTGTGCAGTCCGAGGAATCTGAACCTGATGCGCTCACTGGGTGCGGACTACATCATCGATTACACCAAGGAAGATTTCACCAAGAGCGGACAGCGTTACGATTTGATTTTCGCTGTCAATGGTTATCACCCACTCTCGTCTTATAAGCATGCACTTTGCCCCCAGGGACGGTATGTCTGCGCCGGTGGCACGCTGCCTCAATTTTTCCAGGCAATGCTGCTGGGATCTCGGGTATCCGAAAAGGATGGCCGGAAGTTGGGTAGTATGGGAGTCGCAAAAGTAAATCAAAAGGATTTGGTTTATTTGGGAGAACTTCTGGACGCCGGCAAAATCGCACCGGTCATTGATGCACATTATCTATTAAGCAAGGCTGCTGAAGCGGTCAGATATGTAGAAGAAAAACATGCCCAAGGGAAAGTCGTCATCACTGTGGCAGGTTCAATGGGCTAGTAAATCATCCCTGCTCGGCGTGGGTCTGGATATTTAAGGGATTTTTATCCGCTCGCTGAAGGATCCTACTCCCCATAGGCAGTCTGTGGCGACCGCGGAGACGATCACAGAGGTGCCAGATGGTAGCGAGGCCGTAGCCATATAATCCCAGCAGTCTGAGCAATCCTCAAATTGAGCAGCATCGCCGCTCTCGATGAGATTTCCTTGATCATCCTGGATGACTACATGGAGATTCATCATCCCAAAATCATCGGAGGTGGCAAGCAGGATGAGATCACCGACTTGTCCTTTATAGCTCGTGAGCTCAATCATCTCAATTTTGGGTGGAGGCAGCAGATCAACCTGGGCGGGGAATCGCTCTCCGCTATGGAAGGTTTTCACGCCAGCAATATAATTTTCTTTGACCGTCTGACGAACGATCTCCGCCATTTCTCTTCGATAGTCGAGTAACAATTCGCTTAATATAACCTTTGTCATTTTTGGTTCGATGGGTACTATACCGCGAAATGCGACCGGCAGACTTTACAGTCTGTTTTCTTTTCATAGAATTAAAGATCAGTGCCAAGCTCTTATTTCTTCCTCTCTTCGCCTTCTCTGAAATCTTCCTGACCTCTATCATCCCCACCTCGTCTCTTTTTGCTTTCTTTTCCAGAAAAACGAAAATTTGCATTGAGATTCTTCGGGATTGGCTGGATGACTACCAGCCAATTGGAATATATTCGCCAGATACAAGATGAAAACGCGCTTGTAGTGTATCTTTCCTGCCTTTTGGCTGTCATGTAAGGAGTATGGAAGAAATAGACGATTTATCGCCTCCCAAGCCAGCCGATTTCGTGGAAGACAGCCAAACGGCGTCGATCTGGAGTCAGGGTGCCACCGCTGCTGTAGCGCTGACACTGCTTGCCTCCTGTGGCATTGCAATCAACATTCACAATCCAATTGAAGCGTTGGGGAACCTATTGTTCACGGTGCCAGTCACTTTTTTCATTTCGTGGGTGATCTGCGCGTTCATGGTTTGGGTGTTTAGAAAACTAAACCGCGCGTTAGAAGCATGGACGAAATAGACAGCTACCAGGCCGTCTATTCTACTTTTTAGAATGGTAAAACGACCCCGGGGAATCATGACAGGCAAAAGGGAAGCCTTATTAATGTCCAACAACTTGAAATAACTTCAGATAAGGGGAGACGATGATTCGAATGTCAAGGCGCTACGAAACCTAGTGAGTGGGACGTCATCCGTGCGGGTGCTGGAACAATAGCAGGCATTTATACGTTTTCATCTGAATAATTAAGGAGAAACAGGATGAAAACGAAATTAATATTGGTTCTAATTTTGATGTTCACCGTCATGATGCAGGCAGCCTGCGTGCCTTCTGCGAATGCCTGTCCAAGCGCCACTTCGGACACCAAACTTTTGACGAATACGGAAGATGGCTACTGCCTGCTTTATCCGGCAGAGGACTTCTCGGATATGCCCGGCTGGGTCGTGATCAACCCGATCTCCAGCCCAGGTGATGAGCCGGGAGATGCCTGGGTAACCATCCAGGTACAAGACGCAGCGGGTAAAAGCGCGACTCAGATTGCGGATCAAATTATCACTAGCACAGGTCCAGGCTTCAACATCACCCGTGCCGAGGTTCAGGTGGATGGCGGCCAGGCGATTGTGGTTGACGGTCTCCCCGGTCAGGATAGCAATCGCATGGTGCTCATTGTTCGCAATGACCGCTTGTACACACTAATTTTCATGCCGTGGTACCCCGCTGCGGCTGGCAGTGGACAGATCACGCCCTTGGAACATCTGTATGAAACGGTCATGCAATCCATCCACTTCCAGGCACGGGCCTAGGCCTACCAGTAGAAGTTCGTAGACAGCCCAAAAGCTGACAATCACCCGCTTTAGGTGGGTGATTGTCAGCTTTTGTTTCGTTGCACAACCCACAACTTTGTCCAGATTTATGTTTTGGAGTATGCTAAACTAAAAGCACCAAGGTCTATGAACGAAGCCAGCCCCTGCCGCAGCTACGCAATTCCACAATTCAAGTCCGCTTTTCAGAAAGGATGAAGGATGGAACCTGGAGGCGTTATCCCCAAGTTTTGGGAATTGAAACGGAAGCCGCGTCTATTAGTTGTGGAAGACGACAACGATGTGGGCAATCTGCTCAAAATATGTTTCACTGATTTGGGCATGGATGTGACGGTCACCGTTATGGGGCGGGAAGGCTTGGCTCTGTTCTCCACACAGTTATTTGACCTTGTGATGCTGGATGTCAATTTGCCGGATATCGATGGATTTGAGGTCATGCGTGTCATCCGAAGTTCCAGCAATAGGAATGTACCGGTTTACTTTTTGACTCAAAGAGATGAGCGCGCCTACAAACTGGAGGGTCTCGGCTTGGGTGCCGACGATTACATTACCAAACCGTTCGATCTCGAGGAACTAAAGCTGCGGGTCCATGTAGGCTTAAGGCACCGCCAAAACTACCTCAAGGTATCTGAATACAACCAGGTGGGTGAAACGTCCGGTCATGTTTTCGTTAGCTATAGCCACAAGGATAGTGAATACACTCATAAGCTTGCGGAGGAAATGGAAAGACACAACATCCCCGTCTGGATCGATGATCGGATTGATTATGGTACGCGCTGGCCGCAGGTGATCCAGGAAAAGATCGATTCCTGTCAGGTATTTGTCCTGATCATGAGCGACAATGCCAGAGCGTCGGATTGGGTCAACAATGAATTAACCTATGCCATTGGGAAAGGGAAGAAAATATATCCCGTATTATTAAAAGGCGATACCTGGCTGGCTGTCGCTTCAATCCAGTATGTCAATGTGCGCAACAGAAAGTTGCCTGAGGAGTCTTTTTACAAAACCCTGTTGGACGCGTTCACATGAAACCTACGTCTCCTTGATGTTCAATAACTTAAGAAGTCCCGGGGCTTTCAGAAAAATCACCCTGTTTTTCTTTTTCGAGTAGTCCAGGCCCGTCTTTTTTGCCAGGTGTTCGGCAAGCTCATACACATCACCTTCATATCTATCGAGCGGGGTGGAGATCATGACCGATTCGGGGTCCACATGAATCCCCAGCCGCGATTGGAGTCTGGCAAATCCGGTCGAAGCATCAAAGATCGGGAACCCCTGGTAGAATCCCAACAGACGCGAAGGTTCCAGCATACGGCTCAGTAGTTCCTCTGGCAAAGGGAGGACTTTGTGATTGGAATGAAGAAATTCCACCGCCTTGTGAATCACTGGCTCCCGAGCAGCATAATCCAATTCATCTGTCGAAAACCGGTTGTAGAAGGCGGCCAGTTTCGAAGGCTTCCAATAGAAGGTAATATCGTTTTGCGACTCGACAACTTCCCGTTCATCAAAATAAGGATCGTAAGGAACCCCTAGTATCCTTAGGGCTGGAATTAGCGTACTGGTATTGGTGGAGATTTGCAGTTCGACCTCATCGCTCCGCAAATTCCGGGTTTTGTCGTAAATCAGAACCCCATCTCTGCCGGACAAATACTCCGTATTTTTTATCCTCAATCCATGCAGTTCAGAATCAAAAATCAAACGCTTTGAACCCTGTTCAATTTCAAATCGCATGACACACTCTATCGGGACAGCCAGGCGCGTCTGCAGAGGAAACAGGAAACACTTCTACCCCGTTCTAAATTCTCAGTATCAGGAAACTTCCCAATCGGCAGAACTTTATGAAATCAGTGAGTTGCTGTTTTTCATCCCCCGCAAAATACTCAAATGGATTGATCTGATTTAGGTTGGGTGGATACACTTCCAGGTTGAAATCGGGGATGTCATCCAATGATTTCTCTAAAGCTCTCCCCAGACGTAAAGCATCTTCCGCGACGACGATCTGACCATCATTGGTTAAATAGGTACCATCCCAATCTTCGAAGATCAGACCATGAATCTCCGTGATGGAAGGAACGCGCGTCCCCAGCGGCTGCCAGCCGTAAAACATCGCCAGGTTTAGAATCTTAACCCAGGATTCTTTACTGAACTTTTGACGGGAGATCGCCGATTGACTGGATAGGTGGTAAATCATAGTTGCTCATCAAATTGGTGAACTATGGTCTATATTATAAACGAAGAAGTAGGTCGAGTCGCTCAGATGGGCATATAGGAGTGGCTACAAGAATGGGCTACATATCTGCTCATCACAGAGAACACGGCCTGCGAAAGCGCGCAGAGATTCTTAAAAGTTTTTCTCCGTGTTCTCTGTGGTGAAACTGTTCGGCAGTCCCTGTCTTCCACTACATCCACGTCACTGCTGCCAGCCGCTGACCTGGAATAAGTTCTGGAATAAGCTGTTGGCCTCCTCCAATGTCATCGGACGTGAGCGGGCATAATCCACAAATTTGATTGGGGACAATTCTGTACTGATATAGCGTCCATCGTAAAAGACATGATGATCGATCAAGCCCTGACGACAAGCCTCACACAGGCCATACTGGTCGAAAAACAAATTTCCCAGTCCGTAGTGAATGAAAGAACCATTTAAGAATTCCATGCCTTGCGGCTGATGCGCCTGACTGCCACTGACGATGACAGCTCCCGCCTCTGCCATTTGACGGAAATCTTGTTGCTGATCAGGCTGCGCCGCATACATGTAATATTCATGATGTTGAAAGGTTGCGATCACAAGATAGCCAGCCTGTTTGAGGCGGCTGATCTCGCCTGCCATCCAATCCATATCGCAGACTGCCGCACCCGGACTGGTTTCGCTGGCCTGTGCGAAGGAGCCACCTTTTTCATTGCAGCCAATAAACGCAATCCGGTTGGCATTATTCTCCATCAATAAAGCTTTTCGTCCACCCGCGAGATTCGCTCCGCCTCCATAATAAAGCCAGCCCCGTTCCCGATACATATCGAGGGTATGGAACATGGCCTCCGTGCCCCAATCCTGAAAGTGATCGCCGGTCAGTTCCACCACGTCCGTCCCGACATCTTCCAGCAATTGAATATAGCCATCCCGGCTACAAAACCGAATTTCTGTCTGCGTAGGGTTTGGATATGGGCAGTCGACGGCAAAGGGTACCTCATTGCTGATATGAGTGATGTCCGCGCTGAGCAGCTCATCCCTAATGTCCTGGTCAGGATACAGGATGCCATGTTTTTCCATTTCATAGGCAGTGGCACGCACCAAAGCTGTGACACCTGTCATGGCAACGATGGTCATCTTTTGTGGATCGCGATTGGTGAATGGAATCTCAAAGTTCGCTTTGATCAGCGCAACCAATTGCGGATCACCATTCAGCGAGATGGAGATTTTTAGCCGATAGCTCGCCGGATCAAAATCCTTGTGGACGGGTGACAGACCGTCTACGGGGAGAACCTTCCAGCGCGGATCTAATGCTTCGAAGGGGATTAT
The DNA here is from genome assembly GCA_035264425.1 of Anaerolineales bacterium. GTDB lineage: Bacteria > Chloroflexota > Anaerolineae > Anaerolineales > Villigracilaceae > Defluviilinea. The sequence goes on along the minus strand of DATFQC010000227.1, from coordinate 2,922 downwards.
TGCCAAAGCGGGTTGGTGTGCCCAGGCATAATCCAGCAACCCATTCTTCGCGATCACGTTAACGCTGCCATCTGCCGCTGGGCCCCAGACAGCACTCAACATGTCATAGGTATTTGAGTCCATCAATAGCGGCTGATTGCCAAAGACGCCCAAGGATCCGCCCTGCCAACCCAAAAGCAAATCATCACTGGAGATGCCCTGCATTGTGGAAGAGAAAGGAGTCACGAGTGCATACACCCATTGGCTGACCGGGTTTTGTTCCCCTACTTCCAATGTCACGTTGGCTGTCGTTGCCTCTGGAGCAAACAAGCCTCTCAATGGATCTGGCAGAGTCCCGCCTAGTGTTTCTGCCAGATAAGGAGGCACCCAAATGGAAACTTTGAGGATGTTGATGTTTGGTATGTCTGTGGCCGTGGGAATAATTTGGGAGATCGAGGCTTGTGGTGTTGTCCCTGGCTTGGGTATGTCAACAAAAGCCATGTTGAATGGGGTCGGCGTTGACTCCTGACGAAAACCTTCGGCAGGTGTTGCACAACTTGAGATGATCAGCGCGCATAAGAGCACGATTACAAAGTGCCGCATAATATACTTTACTTCAGAAATGGATATCAAGCTACAAATCCATATAAAGAGTTAACGTATGAGTGAGACAAGCGGCAAATAGCTGTTAGAGCGATAGGTCACAGTAGTGTCCAAAATTGGCATGTCTGGCTTACTTAGATAATCAGCCTGCCCGAACTCACCGACATCAAAAACCATATATGCTCATTTCGCTCCTGATTTTAAACGCTCATCAATAAGCCGTGCTATTTTCAATGAAAGAGATTCTGTTATCTCGTAATTTACTCTCTCTTCAAGACCCTTAACTCTTGCTCAAGCAATTCCATTGTATCTTTAGAAGGTAGTTGACACCAGTCGCACTTCTTGTAAACTTCAATTTCGATTACAATCGCACTCTCAACTTTCAGAGTTATAAAGTTCTGATTCTACAACCTAGGAATCACAATTGGATCATGCCGCATCTACGTTAACAGGCTCGCTAGTAACTAATCTTGCCATTGTATTCATTTTAGTCCTGGCAAACGCCTTCTTTGTGGCCTCCGAATTTGCCCTCGTCTCTGTGCGCAAGACCCGGATTGACCAGGTGGCTGCCGAGGGCAACAACACGGCAGTAATTGTTCAGCGTGCGGTGCACGACCTGGACCGCTACATTGCAGCCACACAGGTCGGTATTACTCTCGCTTCACTACTATTGGGTGGACTTGGCGAAAGGACACTGGAACCCATCCTGGCTTTCCTTTTCGGCTGGGTACCGGAGCAATGGTGGGTTATCACACGCACTGCGCTGGTCGCCAGTATTGCTTATTTCATTATGACGACTCTACACGTCATCATTGGCGAATTAATGCCCAAGTCCATTGCGCTCCAGAGACCTGAAAAAACTGCGCTCTGGATTGGTCGCCCCATGACCTTCTTCGCGGTGCTGTTCTCGCCTCTGATCTGGATGCTCAACGGCATTGGAAATTTCCTCCTGCGTAGATTGGGTTTTCACGCGGCTGAGGGTCATTCCCAGGTACATTCTCCTGAAGAACTCGATATGATATTTACGGAATCTCACAAAGGCGGTGAGATCAATCAAACCGAGTTTGATATCCTGCACCGCGTGGTCCGCTTCTCCGATACGAATGTGCGCGCCGTTATGATTCCTCGGCTGGAAATGCAGGCTCTCCCGGTGTCAATATTACGCAGCGCCTTGACAGTTTTTTTGCAGAGTCGGCCCCACACTCGTATTCCGGTCTATAAGGATTCATTGGATGAGATTGTTGGCGTTGTCAATTCCAAAGATCTGGAGCACCTATATAACCGGGTTCTTGCTCAGGAATTAGAGCAATTGAAGTCAGCCTTTTCTGATAGGAATAACGGTCAACGTGCACTGGAGGCGCTCCAGGCAACAGATGAAAAAATACTGGATTTGACATCAATTGTGGTTGATGCGACCTTTGTACCTGAAACGATCCGGATCGATCAATTGCTAACCGAGTTCAAGAAACGTCGCCAACAGCTCGCCATTATCATAGACGAATATGGCGGCACAGCAGGGATGATTACGCTGGCAGACTTGCTGGAACAGGTGTTTGGTGAACTGCCTGATGAATCTGGGGAAACAGAACCAGATATTGTGCAGCGGCCGGATGGCAGCATCCAATTGGCGGGCGGCGTGAGTATCGATGAGGTGAATGAACTCTTTGGTCTGGGCTTTCCCACCGATGAGGCCGTTACCATGGCTGGTCTGGTCATTAATGCTTTGGGGCGAACGGCTGCCGTGGGCGATGAAGTGGAAATCAATGGTCTTCGCCTGCGGGTTGAGCAGATTGAACGTTTTCGTATTTCTATCCTGAGTCTGTTCCTGCCTATGGATAGGAAAACTGAAAGCTAGAACTAGCGCATGAGATATACAGACGGCACAACAGTTTACCAACCTCGCATGGAAGGATCACTTGTGCCGGAGCACCTTCCAGGCACTGATTACAAGCGTATGACCCTGTTTCCAAAACTTCTCAAAGAGTCCCACGCTGTTGCTATCTTGGATGTGTGGCTCAACGAGTTGGTCCGGTCTATTGATTTCTTTCCCGGGAGGGATCCCTAGAAATTCAGCAAAACCGTTTGGACTCATGAAAAGGCGAACACCAGATCCCCGCTTTTCCTCTCTCACGGCCGATAACGGATGAATGACCGCTTTCTTATGAGAGCGCGCAATCTCCTGGCGCATCGTTTCCAGCAGGCAGATCTGCCGGGCCGGGTTATCAAGGGTCCCAGAGTGATCGCTTTGAGGTCATTAAACTTCTCACCCACCCTAGCATGGATGCATTTGCAGAATTGCTCCATATCCACGCCGGCCTTCCAGAGAAGGATGCGCGCAAA
>DATFQC010000226.1:0-4107 GCA_035264425.1 Anaerolineales bacterium | reverse complement strand
CAGTGGCACAGCTCCGTGCGCTTGGCGGGGCGATGGCCCGTGTCCCTGTTGAGGCCACCGCCTTTGCTCATCGCAACTCACGGATAATGGTTAATGTCGCCGCCTTATACGGGCAGCCCGAAGAAAAGGCAACGCATGAGGCGTGGGTGACAGACTTCGCAGCGGCATTGCAGCAGGGCGATGATCGCGGGTATGTAAACTTCATGGGTGAGGATGGCGCCGCGCGCATCCGTGCCGCGTATCCTGGCCGCACCTGGGACCGGCTGCGGGAAATCAAGGCTCGCTACGATCCAAACAATCTCTTCCGACTCAACCAAAATATTCCCCCCACTAATGGGAAATGAGCATTGTGGATGTTTCTCTTCAACCCTGGTCAGAGGATGATCTACCGCTCCTTCAACAACTTCTGGGCGATCCGAATATGATGACGCATCTGGGTGGTCCAGAGACACCCGAACAGATTCTTCGGCGTCATCAGCGTTACACACACCTATCGGAATCTGGCACAGACCACATGTTCAAAGTTATTTGGGAACCCACATCAGAAGGGGTCGGCAGCGTTGGATACTGGAGGAAGAGCTGGCGAGACCAGTCAGTCTATGAAATGGGTTGGCTGATCCTGCCAGCGTATCAGGGGTTGGGCATCGCAACGAAGGCTGCCCAGGCTGTCATTGAACATGCTCGCTGGGAACCAAAGTATCGGTTCATGCATGCGTTTCCCTCGGTATCCAATGCAGCATCGAATGCGATATGTCGTAAGCTTGGTTTTACACTTCTGGAAGAGTGTCAGTTTGAGTATCCTCCAGGTCACTCCATGACGGTTAATGACTGGCGTTTTGACCTGTTTGCAAAATGAGAAATTCAAGGCGTTCGTTTGGCGCCACCTGTGAAAACCGGGCGGCGCCAAACGGATTGCTGTTTAAAGAGGAGACAATTCATGCTACTGGAAAACAAGGTCGCCGTGATTTATGGTGCGGGTGGTTCGATTGGCGGCGCGGTCGCGCGGGCTTTTGCCCGTGAGGGCGCCAGAGTTTTTCTGGCTGGTCGTACCCAGGCCAGCCTCGAAATTGTTGCCGATCAGATACGGTCTACTGGTGGTGCGGTGGACACCGCGGTTGTTGATGCCCTGGATGATCAGGCTGTTGATCAGTTTATGGATGGGGTGATTAAGCAAGCTGGTCAAGTTGATATCTCATTCAACCTGATTTCCATTGGAGATGTTCAAAAGCCGTTGTTAGAATTATCGGTTGAGGATTTTATGCAACCGATAATGAACGCGATGCGAACACAGTTCCTGACCACACGTGCCGCGGCTCGGAACATGATCGAGCGTAAGGCGGGTGTCATTCTGCATTTTGGCGGAGGAGGGCCGCAGACTCAGCCGGGGCTAGGAGGTTTTAAAATTGCCCTGGATGCCATGGAAGGACTTCGTCGACAGTGGGCAGTGGAACTCGGCCCGTATGGCATTCGCGTCGTTACGTTGAAAACAGGCGGCATACCCGAGTCCATCCCCGAGGGCTTTCCGGGACGGGATGAGATCATTAATAACCTTCTGCCATCTACCTTGCTGAACCGCACGGCAACCCTGGCTGATGTGGGAAATGTAGCGGCCTTCGTCGCTTCAGATCAAGCTCGTACGATGACATCCACAGAGATCAATATTTCCTGCGGCGCGATTGTAGATTAATTATCCCTCAGTTAAATGAATTGTAAACTGAGTAAGAAAAGCATGCCCTCACCAGTGAAATGACTTTTTCAGAGCCTACTTCCAAAAATTCCTTTGCATCGAACATTCCAAAATACTTTATGTATACCGCGCTCAAAAATCTGGGCTTCGGATTGTTTGTGGCGATTTGGGTGATCTATCTTCAACAACGGCGCGGATTAAGCCTGACACAAGCCACGATCATCGATGTGACTTTTTTTGTTGTCGCTACTATTGGGGAAATGCCGACTGGCATCGTTGCGGATACTTACGGTCGAAAAGCCTCGATGATCATCGGTTCCGCGCTGATGGGCATCAGTATGCTGGCGTGGCCCCTTGTGCCAACTGTTCCACTTATCTTGATCGCATATGCTGGAATGGCGCTTGGCTTTACATTCCTCTCGGGTGCAGAAGAGGCCCTTTTCTTTGAATCGCTCAAGCAAATCGGTCGTGTCGATGATTATCAACGTCGTGCAGGTCAGGTTGGCGCTGTTACACTCGGCGCCTTTGCTATTGGAAATGCAGTAAGTGGATTACTTGGGACAGTGGACTTGATTATGCCTTTCCTGGCCGGCGGACTATGCATCATAGCGATGCTTTTCATTGTCCTGACTCTTAAGGAACCCTCCACGAATAAACAAGTGGATGGACACGCACAAAATTTATATGGTCAAGTTGTGCGTGATGTGCTGGCATTGCTGAGAACGCGGCCTGCCCAGCGCTATCCAACAATCTATCTGGCGTTTGTCCCGCTGGCAGGCTTTTTACTAGAATCATTCCTGGTACAGCCTCAGGCAATCTCACTTGGCATTCCCATTGTATGGATTGGCTTTATTATCATGGCGATTCAACTCGCCAACATGCTAGGCTCAAATTGGTCGCAACGGATTTCCATACAGCTGGGAGAAACGCGCGTCATCTATCTCGCGCCCCTGGCAATTGTAGCCAGTCTGATTCTCCTGGCGATGTTTCAGGTGCTCCCCTCCCTGACACTGATTGCAGTGATTGGATTTGTCACCGCGGTGTTACGCCCATTGGTCATGAACCTTATCCACGCGGAGGTCACGGATGATATTCGGGCTACAGCGCTTTCGATGCAATCTTTGATTTCCTTGTTACTCATGACCGTCGGTGAATTGACTGTTGGGTTCGTAGCTGACAAAGCGGGACTACCCCTTGCCTATATTGTTCTTGCAGTAGGCATTGGCTTGATGAGCTTGATCTTGTTTTGGACTAGCCGCAGTCACTTTCCACAGGCAGTTAAGCCCATTTAATCCAAAAAATGGCATAATGCACTGCGAGTTAATAAATAATAATTTGAGAGGAGAGAAAATGACAAAGACCAGTTTAAAAGAAGGTTATGTTCCTGTAAATGGTCTGGATATGTATTATGAAATCCATGGTACAGGGCACCCCCTTGTTTTACTGCATGGTGCCTTTTCAGCGATTGGCACGTCGTTTAGCGAAATTCTGCCTGAGCTTGCAAAGAGTCGGCAGGTCATTGCCTTCGAGTTACAAGCACACGGTCATACCGCTGATATTGATCGCCCATTATCCCTCGAAGGCATGGCGGATGATGTGGCGGCAGCCATCAAACAACTTGGTATGGAAAGTGCAGACGTCTTGGGCTACAGCATGGGAGCAGGCGTTGCCTTGAGGGTCGCCATCGATCACCCAGAGGTGGTACGCAAACTCATTCTTGCCGCGGTAACCTACACCATGAGTGGTATCCACCCTGGACTCATGGAAGGATTAGGGAACATGACACCCGAGATGATGCATGGGTCTCCATGGCACGAGGAATATCTTCAAATTGCGCCCCATCCCGAAGATTTTGCCAAACTATTCGCAAAAAAAACACAGATGGATCAGCAAACGCGAGATTTGTCGGAGGAAAACATCCGAGGGATCAAGTCACCAACCTTGATCATTATTGGCGATTCTGATCTCGTGCGCCCGGAGCACGCGGTGGAAATGTTTCGGCTTTTAGGCGGAGGCGTTTTCGGCGATACTCCGGCGGGATTGCCCAATTCCCAGCTTGCTGTTCTCCCTGGGACGTCCCATGTTTCGCTTGCGAGCCGTACAGAATTGCTAATTCCAATCATCAATTCCTTCCTTGATAAGCCCATGCCCGAGTCCAAATAAAGAGAAATCACCATGATTTTTAAACAAAGTGGTCAATCACAGAGCGATTTCCCAACAAAATTGTCTCAACCCGCCCTGCGAGCACTTGCCGGCGCTGGAATCAAAAATTTAAAACAGTTGTCTAAATTCAGCGAGTCAGAGATCAAAAATTTACATGGCATGGGACCCAACGGCATTAATCAGCTTCGGGTCGCTTTAGCTGACAAAGGATTATCCTTTGCCAGGGACAAGAAATAATCCGTGAACAAATTTCATAA
>DATFQC010000225.1:0-4011 GCA_035264425.1 Anaerolineales bacterium | reverse complement strand
GGCCTCCACGGCGCTTTTTTCACCCACAATGCGGATGCCATCTCCACGTTCAAGAGTGATATTTCCCTGTGGAACGATCTCCAACCCTTGACGGCGAATCCGGGTGATGACTACTGTGAACTGTTCCCAGACGCGCATCTGAGCCAGAGTCTTGCCAGTCAGTGATTCATCCATCACTTCTGTATCTACACTCAGTACTTCGGCATTGACATCCATCCGCTCGTTCGTCTCTTCGCCGAGCAAAACACGCAGCTTAGCAAGTTCTTCTTTAGGCCCAACGGCCATAACCAGATCACCGATGTGGATGGGTGTTCTGGGCATGGCGGCAGAGACTTTCTCCTGGTGTTTGACGCGTGAGATATTCACCTGAGCCAGACGGCGCGGGTTAAGTTCGGCCACCGTCTTGCCGTCGATGTTAATATTGGTGACTCGGAACTGGCGCGCCTGCAAGCCAGGAACTTCGATCACCTTTTCGGCGAGCCAACGTTTTTCCTCGGCCAGGATCGGGCGTTTCGCCAGTTTGGGCAAAAACTGGATCAGTAGCACCATCCCAATCATGCTGTAAGGGTAAGAAACTCCATAACCAACTGAAGCGAGAGGAGCAGTTTCAGGCAGTACGCGGTTAAGCGTATCGATGGCAGCAGCCAAGGCGGGGGTACAGGTAAGTAACCAGCATAGAGACCTGTTGCCAGGCCAATTGGCAGATCGAGAAGATATGCCAGCAGAGCAGTGACAACGGCTCCTGTGCCTACAACGACCAGCGCCACTACAACAAACTGCATTCCCCGCTTGCGAAAGGTTCGAAAAAAACTTGGCCCGGCGCTTAAGCCCACCGAGTAAACGAACAGCAGCAGACCAAAGTCCATCACTTCCTTGGGAACGCCGAGGCCGAAATGTCCAAATATCAGTGCGACAAACAGCACTCCTGCCGTGCCAAGTGAGATGCCGCGCCAGGACCACCGACCGATCCATGCGCCCAGGGCCAGGATGGCGAATAAGACAAACATTGCTTCCGTGAATGGGTTCATTTAATAAGCTTTCAATGTTCATCTTACTTGATAAGTTTTTAGGTGGATAATCCCAATTGTCACCATTTAGGATGTGACAGTTATGTATCTCCCGAATTCCAAATTTTGGCCAGCCAGTTTTGAAGCCGAGACTGGATTTCCTCATGATAGAATCACGCCCATGACTCACGCTGAACAAATTTCCTCCCAACTTAACGTCAAACCTTCACAAGTGACTGCAGTGATTCACCTGTTGGATGATGGCAACACCGTCCCATTCATTGCCCGCTACCGCAAGGAGATGACCGGGTCTCTGGATGATGAACAGATCCGCATTATCGCGGATGAACTCATCCGTCTGCGAGCGCTCGATGAGCGCCGTACCGTTATCCTGGCCTCCATAGAGGAACAAGGCAAACTCACGAGTGAGCTGCGCGACAGTATCAATGCTGCAATCACCCTGACTGCATTGGAAGATCTGTACGCACCCTATAAAAAGAAACGCCGTACCCGAGCCATGGAGGCTCGCGAAAGGGGATTGGAGCCGCTGGCTGAATTGATCATTAAACAACCTGTACATGGCTCGCCTGAAATAATAGCTGAGAAATTTCTGAACGATCGAGTGACAAATGTTTCCGAAGCTTTGCAGGGCGCACGCGACATTGTGGCTGAAAGGATCAGCGACCATGCCAGCGTTCGCGCGGTCGTTCGCGAAAAAGCCCTGAGATTTTCTAAAATGCGGGTTGAGAAAATAAAAAATGCCGTGGACGAAAAGGCAGTGTATCAATCCTATTATGAATTCGAAGCTCGCGTAGATCGTTTACAGCCTCATCAAACTCTTGCCATCGCACGGGGTGAGAAAGAGGACATCCTGCGCGTACATATCGATATACCCGAACGCGATTGGCTTGATGCTATTCAAACTGAATTCGAGCAGGATATCCTTTCTCCATTTGCTGATCAGCTGGAGCTTTCTATTCGCGATTCAGCGGAACGGCTATTGCTGCCTGCCATCGAACGGGATGTCCGGCGTGAAAAGGATGAGCGCGCAGATAGCCATGCTATTCAGGTCTTCGCCAACAACCTGCGTGCACTTTTGAGCCAGCCACCTCTTGCCCATCACATTATCATGGGAATCGATCCTGGCTTTCGCACGGGCTGCAAAGTCGCGGTGATAGATACCACCGGCAAACTACTGGATACTGGCACGATCTATCCGCACGAGCCAAAGAATGATTGGAAGGGCGCGCTGAATGCTCTGCAGGATATGATCAATCGTCATCACGTGACTCTGATCAGCATTGGGAACGGCACGGCTTCGCGTGAAACTGAAAAGCTGGCTGCTGAATTAACCCATGACGCGGCGCAGACCAAATATCTGATTGTCAATGAAGCGGGCGCATCTGTGTATTCGGCCTCCGCTCTGGCGCGTCAGGAATTCCCTAATCTAGATGTCACCATTCGTGGTGCGGTGTCTATTGCCCGCCGCGCGCAGGATCCACTCGCCGAGCTCGTCAAAATCGAGCCCAAATCTATTGGTGTGGGACTCTATCAACATGACGTAGATCAGACCTCTCTGGCTCATGCCCTGGATGGCGTGGTGGAGAGTGTTGTCAATCGAGTGGGTGTTGATGTCAACACTGCCAGCTCTGCCCTGCTGACCCACGTTGCGGGAGTTGGTCCAAAACTCGCGTTAAACATTGTTGCTCATCGAGACGAGCACGGTCCTTTTAAATCACGCACCGCCCTACGCAAGGTGAGCGGGCTTGGGCCCAAAGCCTTTGAGCAAGCAGCAGGATTCATGCGGGTTCAAAACGGGACAAATTCTCTGGATTCATCTGCGATCCATCCAGAATCGTACGAGATCGCCGGAACCATTCTTCAGCGCGCCGGACTTTCTGTCAATTCCCCTCTAAGCGAACGGATCCCCGCCCTCAATGTGCTGACTGCCAAGACACCTGCTGAAACATTAGCTACCGAGTTGAACTGCGGCGTGCCTACCATCAAAGATATTCTTGAACAATTGATTCGCCCGGGCAGAGATCCGCGCGTGGATGCGCCTCTACCTATCCTTCGCTCGGATGTTCTCAAAGCGGAGGATCTGATCACGGGCATGCAGCTTAAAGGGACTGTGCGGAATGTGGTGGATTTCGGCGCCTTTGTCGATATTGGCATCAAGCAGGACGGACTGCTTCATCGTACACAAATCCCCACCGGTACAGTTCTGAAGGTTGGCGATATTATCGAGGTGGAAATTCTGAAAATTGAGAATGAGCGTGGACGAATAGGCTTGGGGTGGAACAAGTAAATTGATCTCCTGATCATCGATTTCAGTTGCAACTTGCATCTACACCTTTATTCAGACCGTTGAATGACATTGACAATTCAGCCGCGCCTGAGACAGGGTTGCCACTTCCTGGCAATCTATTTTTGCGTTGTTTCTATGCGGGTCAAAAAATTTGCCAGAACCTGTAAATATTTTTGGGTGGCCTCCAGATGCGGCGTGTGCGAACTTTCCTCAAAGAGAACCCATTCTGAATTTTGAATGCCTCTATGCAAGACTTCATTAATAGCCGGCGTGGATTCATCATACTCACCTGAAAGAATTAGTGTGGGAATCTGAATTTTTCCAAGCTTGCTCTCAATATTCCAGTTTTGGAGTTTGCCAGTACAGTGAAATTCACTGGGTCCCCACATCGTGTTATACACTTCGGGATCCTGAGCAAGTTTTTCCAAGGTTCGATTGAAGCAATCTGGCCATGGGTCAAGGCGGCAAAGGTGGCGGTGGTAATAAACGTCCGTCGCAGCAGCGTAAGAGAGATTATCCGTTGTACCGGCCTCTTCATGCTTCTTCAGGGTCTGCTGGATCTCCTCTGGAAGTTTTGCGCGTAGGAGATTTGCTTCTGTAATCCATCGCTCTGTGCTGGCGGCCGAGTTGGCAAGGATTAAGCTCTCCACGCCGCCTGGTTTTGTGAGCATGTATTCCTGCGCCAGGAAGCCTCCC
>DATFQC010000224.1:0-3038 GCA_035264425.1 Anaerolineales bacterium | reverse complement strand
AAGAGACGTAATGTATAGCCGTGCGTAGGACCTGTGGCCCGGTTCATAATCACTTCGTCGCAATGTCCAAGTCCATTCAGTAGTTTTTTGCCTACTGCCGTCCCATCAAACTCCTCCCATTCGGTGCATCCTTTTAAGCGTTCCTTTAGCCGCCTGTGACGCATAACCCAGTTCCCAACCAGGAAATTAAAATCGTTCCGTCCATCGTTTTCTGTTTGCATATCCTGCTCCTTATAAACGTTGAGGTATATATTCAGTATAGGGAGAAATGCGGACAGGATTGTTCCTAATTTAGAAACGGAATATCATTTTTTTCCCGCCCTGGGTCAACTGTTGTACAATTCAGCAGCTTATGAAATCTACCGACCTTCCGATCCTGCCCTTCGCAAGCAAAAAGAAATGGTCTGATTGGCTTGCCAAACAATATGACAAAACTACGGGCATATGGATAAAGATTGCGAAAAAGGATTCGGGAATTCCATCTCTCACTTATGAGGAAGCCCTGGATGTTGCCTTATGCTACGGCTGGATCGATGGACAGAAAAAAGGCCTCGACGATCAGTATTGGCTTCAGAAATTCACGCCGCGTGGGCCAAAAAGCATCTGGTCCAAGATCAATACTGAAAAAGCGGAGAGACTGATCGCCAGCAGCGAGATGAAACCTGCGGGACTTAAAGCCATTGAAGCTGCCAAGAATGATGGTCGCTGGGAGGCGGCATATGCTTCGCAGAAGAACATTTCCATCCCTGAGGATTTTCAAGCTGCGTTGGAAAAGAATAAAAAAGCGAAAGCCTTCTTTTCCACACTAAAGAGCGCAGAAAGATATTCATTCTTGTTCAGGCTCCATAATACTAAGAAACCAGAGATAAGAGCGAATCGTATTCAGAAATTTATTGAAATGCTGGAACGCGGTGAAAAAATCCATTCATAGAATTAAAAAGGACTTTTAAGTCCTTTTTAATTCTGATTAAGCTTTGTTTTCTGCATCTGGAAAGAAGGAAGCCACGGCCGTCCAGGCTCCGTATAAGCCGCCAATTGTCATTCCTAGGCCTGTTACTAACGCAGCGAGTCTATAGTAACCACTTCGTAGACTCAGGATTTGCCCAAGCAGATCTTTATTGAAAACAGCAACAAGTAACTCCGTATTATAGGCTAGCAGCCCAACGCCCAAAATAAGTGTTCCAACGCTCAAAACGATGAGAAAAGGACCCTGACGAACGGCGATTTTCTTTTTGTTTGTCTTCTCTACTTCTGTAATCAACCGTTCTGCCTCACTCCAGCTTAGAGAGCTCTCCTCGCAGATTTTCCGCACGATATCCTGGCGGTCGTGATGTTTGCTCAGTTCTTTAATGATCAGGTTGCTAAGCTCTTCATTGTTCATTGGAAGCCTTTCCTGTCGTTTCAGGTTTTGGGGATTATAAGCCGTTTCGGTTCCGTTTTATAATTGCTGCTCTGTGTCAAATTTTCACTTGACGCAATCACCGGTCACGAAGATAATCAAAACAATGGCCAACATCAGCGACTCGGAAATCCATGAAATCGTGCATCGAGTACTTGATCGAGTTCTAGGCTCGTCGGAGCGTGAGCCTGTGTCCATTACTCCTTCTCCTACGCGGACTGAAGTTTCGGGGCGAAACGTAGTTGCCATTGGTGCGGATCATGGTGGTTTCGAACTAAAAGAAGCCCTCAAACCTGAATTAAGTTCCCTCGGATTTGATATTCAAGATTTAGGAACCAATAATAAGGATGCGGTGGACTACCCTGATTTCGCTCATGCTGTTGCCCAAGCGGTTGGTTCAGGGAAGGCTTGGCGGGGAATTATGATCGATGGCGCAGGAATTGGTAGTTGCATTGTGGCGAATAAAGTCCCTGGGGTACGGGCGGGAATGGCATATGATTACTCCTCTGCGGTCAACAGCCGCGAACACAACGATACAAACGTGCTGACGCTGGGGGCTGGACTAATCGGCTTAAACCTTGCGAAGCAGATTGTCAAAACCTGGTTAACTACCGAATTTGCGGGTGGACGCCACACTTCACGAGTAGATAAGATAAAATCAGTGGAGAAGAAGTATTTGAAATAAAACTAACCTCGCTGGTCGAGCAGGACGAAGTCTGTATCGAGACCAGAATGTAACTTGCCAATAAAGAATTAGCTTGAAACTTGGTAGTCTCGATATGCCCCTCACTGCGTTCGGGGCTACTCGGCCACTGATGAATTAATGAGACATAATGAAACCTGATGCAAAACTAGTCGAACAGCTTGTTGAGATCATCACGCACGAAGTGCTGGCTGCAATGGCAGAGGAAGATGCACGCGCCGCCCATCCAGAAGCCTATCAGTGCAAGTTTGATTGCGCAGACCAGCTTTGCGTCCGTGTGTGTTACGACAAGATGGGGAATGTCATCAATGCTGGCGCGGAACGTATTTCTTCAACGCTCGGTGTCATTCCTCAGGATCTTAATCTGGCGAAGATGATTGACCATACTCTGCTCAAACCAGATGCGACTCAACAGGAGATCGCTCAACTTTGCTTTGAAGCACGCAAATATGGGTTTGCTTCGGTCTGTGTCAACCCGACCTGGGTGAGCTTATGCGCGGAGCTTTTAAAGGGTTCGCCTGTGAAAGTCTGTACCGTGATCGGATTCCCGTTGGGAGCGACAGCTTCAGAAACCAAAGCTTTTGAAACCGAGAACGCGATTCGGCAGGGCGCGACGGAGATCGATATGGTCGTTAATATCGGCGCGTTGAAGGCGCGGGATCTTGAACTGGTGGCAAAGGATATTCGCGGCGTTGTAAACATGGCTCATCCACGCGGCGCAATTGTCAAAGTGATCATTGAAACAGTTTTATTAAATGACGAAGAGAAAACCATCGCTAGTTTGCTTTCCAAAGAAGCGGGTGCGGATTTTGTCAAAACATCTACGGGATTTGCAGGAGGGGGAGCGACTGTCCACGATGTGGAATTGATGAGAAAGACAGTCGGCCCGCAAATGGGAGTCAAGGCTTCGGGCGGCGTCCGTACGTTTGAGGATGC
>DATFQC010000223.1:0-10153 GCA_035264425.1 Anaerolineales bacterium | reverse complement strand
GGTCTGACTCGGGCGTCGCCCCCAATAAATTTGGCATCCAATGCAGGACGATTTTGAATCCTGCCGCGCGCAATAAAGCTGTAGCACGCCGCGTACATTCCACGTCATGCCCGCGCTTATTGATTTCAAGGATGTGGTCATCCAGACTCTGCGCGCCCATCTGAACCTTCGTCACACCAAGGTGGCGAAGCCAGCGGATTTCATCTAGAGTAATTTCGTCAGGTCTGGTTTCGATGACAAGGCCCACGTTGCGGTGATGGGTTGTTTCGTTGCTAGAATGAACCTGCGAAAGTTCTCCTGGATTGGCTGCCGAGTTCGCCGAGACCTCTGAGTTTACTTCTTTGAACTCTCGGTGATCGTTTTCGTTCATTGCATCGAAGCAGCGTTTGATAAACCATTCCTGATAATCACGCCGATAAGAAGACCATGTCCCGCCCAGAATCAGCAACTCAATCTTATCCGTCGGATGTCCCAGGGACTTTAATTGTTCGATCCGTGAGCGTACTTGCGCATATGGATCGAATTGATGTTCCAGGCCGCGCATAGCACCCGGCTCATCCGGCAGGTATGATTTGGGCATTCGCACATCAGTGGGGCAGAAGATACATTTACCGGGACACGGATAAGGCTTCGTCAAGACCGTGACCGTTGTCACGCCCGAAAGGGTACGCATAGGTTTCATACGGATGCGTTCGAGCAGGGGTGCGTCTTCATCCATTTCCCCTGCCGCGACCATCTCGTTGTAAATTGAAACCAGCATGGATTTGTTTAAATAGCCACCGCCCTGTAGCGGATAACTACGCAGGGTCTTGGTCACATCGCGCCCGCGTCGAATTTCATCCAGCACCACGCGTGCCAGCTCTCTTTTATCTGCGGTGAGCAGATGAGTGGATCGCCAAAGTTCCTGTCGTTCTGTTTGCATTCCGTCTACTTGTTTACCTAGTTACTTATCAATTGCGGAAACATCCAGTTGAAAATCCTTTTGCACTTCTGCAGCATCCTTGTGCTGGAACATCTCTGTATGTAAACCACATTCGACTTTTCCTCGCCCGGCCCAGCGACCGGCGCGTTCATCTACATTTAAGCCAATTGCTACCGTACAAGGCGCACAGCCTATGCTTCGATAACCTTTCTCAAGCAATGGATGTGATGGCAGATGGTTTTCTTCCGCGTAGCGCTCTATATGGGCTTTCGTCCAATTCAGCAAGGGATTGATTTTTACCATCCCATCATTTTGCAACTCCAGAATTTTGGCGCTGGCGCGCACCGAAGTCTGATCGCGGCGGATGCCACTGATCCACGCCAGCATATCTTTCAGTGCCTTCTGCATCGGCTGGACTTTATGAATAAAGCAGCACAGGTTGGGGTCTTCGAGAGGCAGGCTGCGTGTGTGCTGCCGTGAAAAATCGTCCCAACGCGTGTCACGATACAGGTCAAGCACATTTAACTGCCAGTCCGAGGCGAGCTGTTCGCGAAAGATCGATGTTTCCCAAAAATGATAACCGGTATCCAGGAAGAAAATCAGGATATCGTGCCGTATCTGCGAAGCCATATGTAAAAGCGGCATGGACTGTGTCTGGAAAGATGAACTCAGGACGATCTGCGGCCAGAAGGTATCCATAGCCCACTTAATGATCTCCTGAGGAGTTTTCGCCTCGAACTCCTCCGAGAGTTGCTCGATCTCGAGCGGTGTAAGCATGCTGAAATTATACCCGTTATAATCCTCACATGGATTCAAAGACCGCGGCGCGCTTAATTGAAATGAATCGAGAGTTTTACACCCGTTTTGGTGCCTCATTCTCCGCCACGCGCCATCGGATCCAGCCCGGCGTCCGAGGCGTGCTTGGATTGCTGAAAGGCGATGAGTCCATACTGGATTTAGGATGTGGAAATGGGGAATTGGCCCGCGAACTTGGAAGGCGCGGTCATCGTGGCTCGTATCTGGGCATCGACTTTAGCCTGCCACTGCTCCAGGAGGCAGATGCACAATCTGAGGGGTTTTCTGCCAAATTTCTGCAAATAGATTTAACAGAGCTATCGGCGTTTAGCCCTCAGCTTTCTTTGGAGGGTGGCTGGGCTGTTATTCTCGCATTCGCAGTTTTGCACCACATTCCTTCTGTGGAACTGCGCCTGGATATTTTGCGGACAGTCCATCAGTGGTTACAAACAGACGGTATGTTCATCCATTCCAACTGGCAGTTTCTGAACAGCGAAAAGCTCAAAGCAAGAATTCAACCCTGGGAGTCGGTGGGATTATCAAGCCCTGAAGTGGACGCGGGCGATTATCTGCTCGATTGGCGCAGCGGAGGCAAGGGTCTACGGTATGTCCATCATGTTGATGAGGGTGAATTAGACAAACTTGCGAAAGTCACTGGCTTTCGTATAATGGATGTATTCCATTCAGATGGTGAAGCCGGCAATCTTGGGTTGTATCAGGTTTGGAAACCTGTAAGATTTTGAGTGTATAGAGAGTCAGAATATAAACAAATGTTCTAATTCGATGTGAATCGGAGGTTTGATGGTCACTGAGCTATACGAACGAATCCAGGAGGGACTGCAGGAAAAACAGAAGGAAATCACAGAATTTCTCGAAACCGCGCCGGAGATTGAGAAAGATGTTTGCCTATGTGAAGATGAAGAGTGTATAGAAAACCATTTGCATGTCATTGAGACCAGCCTGGAGAAAATCGAGGATCAGACGCTTGGCGTTTGTGTGATCTGTCACGAGTACGTGGACCCTCAACTCCTCGAAATGGATTACACCGCGGCTGTTTGTTTAGACCACTACTCCGATGAAGAGCGACGACGCCTTGAATCTGAGCTGGAACTTTCTCAAGTTGTTCAGCGTGCGTTATTGCCACAACAGCTTCCCAATATCAAAGGCGTGGAAGTGGCTGCGTTCAGTCGGCCATCTGAAATCATTGGTGGTGACTATTTCGATTTTTTTCAGTTCCGCGACGGTACTCATGGGTTGGTCATCGCCGATGTCAGCGGGCACGGCGTTTCAGCCGGGATGCTGATGAGTAGCCTCCAGATGGCGATTAGGACAATGGCACCTGAAACCGATTCGCCTGGCGAGATCCTGGAACGGATTAATCGCTTCTATATTCATAATATTAACTTCACCACTTTTGTGACAGTGTTCCTTGCTCGGTTTGATCCAGTTAGTCTTACATTGACGTATATCAACGCTGGTCACAACCCTCCAGCAATCCGTCGGAAGAGGGATTCGGCTGTAGACTGGCTAAAACCAACTGCACCCGCAATTGGTCTGGCCGAAGATTTTCATCCCAGAATGGAAGTGATCGAGTTCTCAGAAGGTGACTCACTTTTGCTATACACCGATGGAATCACTGAAGTATTGAATCTGAGCAACGAACAATTTGGGACGATACGCCTGGCCGCTCTGGTGCAACAAAATGCCGATCGGACTGCGCCGGATTTAGTTCAAGCGGTGAGACAGGCTGTCAACGCGTTTGGCGGGAACAGGCCTCTCGTGGATGACGTAACGATGGTGGCGTTAAAAATATCAGGTTAATTACGTTGGGGATAGTCTCGGTCAATGAGCAGACGCTTATTTAATGAAGCGTCTGTTTTTATTTAAGGCAAGATACATTCTATTGACGCTATTTGCTCATTGCCACGCGATTCCGCCCTTTGTGCTTTGCAATGTACATAGCTTGATCAGCGCGTGCGATCAAGGTCTCGAGATCCAGCGTGTATTCATCTTTTGCCGCAATGCCGATACTAACGGTTAAGCGAATTTCCCCATTCGAAGTTTTGACGGGTGCTTCTTCCATGCAAGAGCGCAAGCGCTCAGCTATCTGTAAGGCTATTTCTCGGGCTGTTTCCGGCATCAGAATAATCAGCTCTTCGCCACCATATCTGCCAATCAGGTCTACCGCACGGGTTGAATTCCTGCAGCGTACAGCAAATTCCTGCAAGACCTGGTCGCCGATGGGATGTCCATAGTTATCATTGATTTGTTTAAAATGATCAACATCCAGCATCATACAGCAGAAAGGGCGATCCATGCGGTAGGCGCGTAAAAATTCCACTCTTCCCACTTCGAAAAGGCTACGACGGTTTTGCAAACCCGTAAGAGAGTCGGTCAGGGCAAGACTTTGCACTTCCTGAAAGAGGCGGGCACGTTCGAGGGAAATCCCGATCTGCTTTGCAAATATGGACATGATTGGCAGGTCCGTTTTTGTGACTCCCTTTCCCCATATCCACATAATTCCCAGCAAATTATCTTCGAATACTAAGGGCAGGCGCAATGGCGCAGTTTCGGGCCCGACTCCCAGCGTTTGCAGAATCGCCAGAATGCCTTCCCAGCGCGTATTGGCAAACAACATCTCGATCTCAACGGCAGGACTGGATAGGACGGTTGGGTACAGGATGTTTTCCGAATTCAATACATCACCGGAAAAGGTATATTTTATTAATGGATATCCAAGTCCATTTTCTACAGTCTCCAGAAATTCGGGCTCCAAAGAGGTGTAATTAACCGTGAAAAAATCTCTGTCTTTGTCGTAGACTGCCATGATACAGGTTAGATCAATCTTACTTAATTCTTTTCCCAGATTTTGAATGATGTCATCGGTATCAAACGCTTTTTCAATGTGGGTAGTAATTTGAGCCAAAGCATAGATCAAATCATTGGAGTGAGCAAGCTGATCCAGCCACTTCCGCTCTGCCTGCGCCTTGCGGATCTGCTCCATGGCTGTGGCAATTTGGCCGGCCAGCGTGATCAGAAGCCGCTCATCCTCCTCAGTAAACGCGTCCCGCTTGGTGCTTTCTGCATTGATCACTCCGAGTATATGTTCTTTAAATTTAATAGGCACACAAAGTTCGGAAATTGTGCGCTCATCTATCTCAACGTATTCTCCGACACGATGTACATTCCCGATTCGCTGAGCTTTGCCTGTTCTCACAACCTGGCCGGTGATCCCTTTTTCAACAGGCATATTCATGGCGCTATGCTCTTCAAAAGAAAAAAAGCGATAGGAAGGATGTGCAGACAAAATTCCGGTTTGTTCATCCAGCAATAAAACCCCAAAATTATCCGTGAACAGGTTTTGACCGATAATATCGGTCACGCGATTGATCAGTTCGTCTTCATTATCCACCTCGATTGAAATCAGCGAAATATCATGGAGGGCGGTCAGCTGTTTGACGCGTTTGCGCTCCTCTTCAAGCAAGAGGGATTTTGATAGTACCAGGGCAATTTGTTCAGCCGCTACCTGGGCACGGCTGAGGTCATTTTCATCGAATGTTTGTGTCTTTTTATAGCCCAGCAGCAGAGCCCCTAACTTGCGTTCCGCTACAATAAGCGGCAGTACAAGCATGGAGCGGCTGGGAAAGATCGATGCAATTTTTGGGTCGATATAAGAAGAATTATCCAAGTCTGCGATTGCTACAGGTTTCCTCGCTTCGATGGCTAAGGTGGTTGGAGTACGATCGCCTGGTTCAAATTGTATATAAGAATAAATCTGGCTCATCGAGCCATATGCCGCTATTGGAAGAGGCAGGTGATTTGTTTCATCCCAGAAGGTAATAAAAGAATCATTTGCCTTAAAAAGCTTCCCAATTTCTTCGACCAGGATCTGGAGAGTGGTATCCAGACTGTCTGCCTCAAGCACCAATCCTGTAATGACGTTCAGCAATTCCAGAAAATCCGTGTGGACCTGACGTTCCTTTTCGTACTTCTCGAGTCGGATAATGGCATCTCTTCGTTCGCTTATTGCCATACTGAGCCTGCCAACAATGAGTGCCAGGAATACCAAGGCGATATTTCCCTCTACATTGCCAGAAGTATCGATAAATTGCCTGAAGGAATATCCAAAGGCTGTTGATAAAATGATGTTTGCGATTATCGAGAATAGTACTACGAACAGGCCGCCCCTCATTCCAAAATACCAGCTTCCTGCCAGAACAGGAATAATTGCTAATGGCGCAATTCCCATCCCAACTCGAGAAAAGAACACCATGAACAATACTATATATAATGTATATGTAATTAATACAATAATATAAGGAGCGATTTTATTATTGGGGTAGGCGAGCCTTTTCATTCTACCTTCTCACAATACCATGAAGTCAATCTGATCTGGAAGACAGCTGTATTCTTTATTTATAAAATTATTGTATTCTCTTGGGGAAAATAAAAAATTGCAATTTGGAATATTCCTCTCTATAGTATTGATAATCACAATGGTGGAATCCCCTGGGTGCCCATCTCAAGATTTGATCAAAAAGATAAGAATCCTATGATTTCACATGATTAGGATCCATCACATACTGCCACCAGTTGTTGAGAATTCCGTTTTTGCGGCCCGCGGCCTTAGGCAAATGCTTGAACCACCAGACATGATGTTTGCGAATATCGCCATTCCCCCATTCGCTGGCCGTGACTCTTCGAACCTCTCCTTTGAAGTTCGGAAAGTTTTTCAACCAATCATCACATTCACTGGAGACGGAACTTGGATTGTTCCAGTCATAATCCCGTTGACTGTTCGGCGCGAAATGGATGTTCCCCAACGCGGCCTTGCCGGGCGCGGTTTTCTCATAACGGATAAATCGCTTCCATAAATTCTGGATGGCTGGTATTCCCTCAAATGTTTTTTCCAGAATGGATTCGGCGCGGTGTCCCATATCTTCCAGCATTTCACCGACGCCGCGCTCATACGAGAATCCCATGATAATAAAACGACGCGTTGCCGCCTCGGTGTTTTTTAGTGGGGGAGCATTGCACCAGAAGGCGCCGGGTCCACCCATGATGGATTCGTAAAAGCCCGCGTAGGGAAAGCCAAACATCCAGACCTCATCGATTTCTTTTCTGGCGATGAGTGACAGGATATCGAAGCGATCAATAATCGCGTGATAATTTGCTTCATCGGGCATGTACGGGCGATTTACGCCACGCATGACGTTTAGATACGTTGGTGCATCATAGACGTAGCCATCCCCTTTTACAGGGAAGCCATCCAAGTCAATGCGCTGAATGATCTGATAGCGAGCCAGACCCCCGCTGGTCTGCAGGATATCCGTCATGAATCCTTTTGCGAGGTCCTCGACTCGATTCCAATGCATGAACTCTGAAAGTTTTTTGCCGGTCTTTGGCTCCACAACGGGATCATAGACAATGACGAGAGTCTTGAGGACCGTCACTTGCGGAGGTTCCTCTAGATTATCGAGAGCATTGATTGGCTGACTCGCTGGAGCTAACGAAACTTTTCGTCTACGAAAAAGGGAATCAAAAATCGTCATAGTTTTATCGAAATATCAAGAGCAGCTCAGGAACGGACAATGAATTAAGGTAAATTTGTCGCAAAGTACACTTGATCACCGATGGCAAGATAAAGCACATAGTTCGGGCTGACTGCCATCGCGTTCACGGAACCACGTTTGAACGGATTGGCTTTTCCCGCGTAGCCGGTGACTTGATTCTGCAATTCGAATGAACGCGGCGAGAAGCGGAATACGCTCTGGTTTTCAGAATCCAGCAAAAGAATCACGGAATTGGGCGCGCCGGTAAGCGACATTTGGGTGAAGTGCGCGAGTTGGAAAACATCGACATCGTGATGAGCCGGGTAGTTATCCACGCGGGGCGCGGGGTCCTGACAGCGTGTTGGGGCATCGGAGAGGCGGCTGAACATACAGGTGGATAGATGTCCATCTGCATGCAGCATAAAAATGTCATCCCCGTTTGCCGCCAGATCAATGGCGCTTTCAATATTCGCTGGGATCTCATTGCCAAAATAAAAATAGGGCGTATCAGTAAACGTGCTGTCCTTGCCGACGAAAACCCAGACGGCACGCGCCTGTGAGTCGAGAACATACAGATTACCGTTATCCAAGGCAATGGAAGTAATACGGCCCCAGTTTGTGTTTGGGAGGGCGGGCAATGGGATGGCCTGTGGGACCTGATCTGGCGCGCAATACAGTAAAGTGCCGCTTGAGTCCACGCCCATTACGGTGGCATTCACAGCATTGGCCTTGGGCAGTGCGATCAAATCCACAAGGGTGTCGACCTGATAGCCGCCATAGGTTCCGGGCTGACAGTTGAAGGCATTATCCAGTTGCAGACTTTTCCCTGTGAAAGCTGCATGCAAAATTTTCCGGCCTTCAGATTCAAGCATGTAAAGATCGCTTTCGCTGGCAGCCATGTGACCGACCTGCAGCGAGTTGCCGAGTCCATTGGGGAAGGCGGGCACGAATTCAAGTCGGAGGATGCCCATCAACGTGTCGAGATTGGCCTGGGCCTGGGCACGCAGTGATTTTGCTTCCTCGGTATCACGATATTTGTCCGCATCATTCAAATATGTCAATACTCTTTGCCATTCATCCCGTTGACGAGATGGATCGGTCTCACTCATGGCTTGTTGCTGGGCAGTCGTTGCCTGAGCGAACAACTCATCATATTGGATGCTCTGACCAAAACGGAAATAAACGAGGCTGGCCACAGTCACGACTATGGCCGGGATGATCACCGCAATGAGAATCAACAAATACGTCGGCAGGGCAAACGGCCGGTTTGGATCGGTGTTGGGCAGCAGACGTGGGAGGAACTTCTGCAAAAATGATCCAAGACGCTCGTTCACGCGCCGCCCGGTCTGGATCCCACCTACCATTGCCTTGGCCATTTGACGTGTTGCCACGGCAGGCGCATTTGACCTGCCTCGTCTCCGGCGCGCCTTTCCGGGTTGCGGCGTCGATTCAATGGGTATTTCCAGAGGAATATCTTCGGGGATTTCTTCTTCAACAGAAGTTTCTTCCAAGACAACCTTTTGCTCGGCTGGTTTTGCGCGCGGGATTGAGGTTGGAAAGCCACGTGATCCAGCGGTTATCGTTTGTATTTCTTCCTTTGGAAGTTGGATCTTGTTTTCTGGCTGTGGAGGAATGGCATAGGCAGAAGGTTGCACCATATGTGCAGCAAAATCTGCCAGGGCATCAAGTTTTTCCTCTGTAATTACAGTTTGATCATCCGTCACGGGTTCTTCCCCGGGCAAGTCAGCGGGAGCCGGGTCTGAGTTGAATTCTCGCATTTCCGGATCTGCTTGAGTTTCTGTTTGTGGTGGAGCGACCGCCTCTTCTATCATCAACGGAGGTGACATCATAGGCGTACCTGTCGGCTGTTCCATGAGGGGCTTTGCTGCCTTGACCTCCGGTCGCAAAATTGTGATCGTCCCGTGCCCGCTTTGGGCTTGGATCAAGACCGCGTTTAAGTCGCCTTTTGTAAACGTCAGCTTGCGATAGCTTGCATCCAGTGAAGCGGGTGGACGCTCGTTCAGAAGATCGGCTTCCCAGTCCCTTGGGAATGTTCCGCACAACACCAGCAAATCCTGTGGGTGCAACTCGAGTTGTGAAAGATAGGTATTGACACTCTGACCTGCCCCCAAACCCTTGCCCGAAAGCGCCGGCTCATGGATGTGACGTGACTGTCCCTCGCTTACCCAAACCGCGTGGGTTGGCCCACTGAGTAATAAAGTGCATTGATTCTCACGGATGACAGCCAGGACAAGCCACCCCAACGCATATTGTCCGCGACCTGTTGTCGTTAAATTACGTTCGAGCAGTTTGGAATTGATCTGATCGGCTGTCTTGCGCATGGCAGAAGTAAGCGGACCTGCTGACTGATAGAACAAGCCTGCCGCATCGTTGGTTAGCTTCAACAATTCATCCTTCGAGAAGGAAGTGTTACCGGAAAGCATGAGATAGGCGATGAAATCGTCGCGCTCGCGCCCACGCGCAGTCTTGCGAGGGGGCGTGACAGCCAACAAACCCGGCATCTCAGCCAGCTCCTGCCCGTTATTTCTATGAATAGGAAGAATGTTTAAATTGAATGTAGTCACAGCGTAAGAATGCTCAAAAGATTGCCATCATTATACTGGTAAAATTTCGGTGCGGGACGATAACAAATTGAGGACAACAATCATTCATGGATTTTAATTTGCACAAGGATTTTTCGGAAATCAGCTTACGTGCCGAGTCGTGGAACGCGCTTGTTGAACAAAGCATCGCGGATACGCCGTTCTCACGATATGAATATCTCAGCGAATGGTGGAAAACTCTGGGCGGAGGGGAATGGCAAAACGCTGAGTTGCTCCTGGTTTCTGCAACCGAAAATGATCAACTCATTGGTCTTGCGCCG
>DATFQC010000222.1:0-10385 GCA_035264425.1 Anaerolineales bacterium | reverse complement strand
TGTTCCAAAATACGTATTGAATAACAGACGAAACGTATTCACGGGTGTGATGCTGGAGTATAACGCTGGTTGGGCATTCGGGAAATAATAAGCATTCAGATTGCCCATGCGCGTTGCCTCATCGAAATGACTGGGGCCATGATCCCCCTGGATGATAATAATGGGAGGAATCAATGAATTCTTCAGGATGCTTTGGATAACTTGTCCGAGATGATATGCACCCAACTATAGGGGAGCATAAAGAGCCAGCAGCACAGGCGGCCAGGGAAGGGAAGATATTCGGTTCCAACGAATTCGAGAAACGGCTTGCATAGGGAGCGGCAAATTGAATCGGTTGATTATACCGAATTCAACCCATTTGCCGATGAGAAAACGATCAGAGAGAGCGAGGGATAGATAATCTGTCCGTTAACTAATCGATAAGTATGTGAAGATATCCTTGCGATTTTCCTCCCGTTTGAGTGTGCGTGAGATGATCTGTCCTACTGACCCTGAGCAAATGTTCGGTGTATTGTTTTCGTAATAGGCGCGGATAACAATGGAGCACTTACCAATTATTATTCTTCTCATACCCCAACTTCATCAATAAATCGCCAGCTACATCCTTAAAAATTTTCTTATGCTCCTGTGTGAAATACTTTTTCCATTCGCCAGTTTTGCCCGAACGGAAGGTTGGAGAACGGTTCGGGTTGATGGAGGACTCAAGGGATTCAAGAATTAATTGCCGGGGCGCCTGGAGAGGAATCCGGCCGAGGAAGTGGTCGATGACGCGATTTAATGCCGCGGCGCGGTCGTTGATCAACTCCTCAAAATGAATTTTCAGCACGAAGGGTTGATCGAGCCAGCCAAGATAGGGAGCGAAGCGCGCGGTGATATCCGAAAATTCCACATCAGAATCAGACCGTCCAAGAATGCTGGTCTTGAGCCGTGAATCGAAATCGGGAAGTGAAGTGTAGTAATCATGATGGACATGATGCGCTTCCATCTCCGTCACATAAAAAACATGCGAGACGACGACATCGCGCGGGTCACGAAAAATAAAATAAGGAACGAACGAAGGTGAGCAAACACGTTTAATCACTTCATCGCGCGCAAAAAGATGAGCAGAAGCAACATCGCCGGGGCGTAGCGAGTCCAACCATCTCAAAGCTTGTTCAGGCGAACGCTTGTGCCCGCTTTCGCCTTCGTATTCAGCATAGAATGAGTGTAGACGGCGTGAAAATGGCGCAACTTGGTTGAACCCCAGCAAAATCTGATCGAGTAAATGGGTACCGCTTTTTGGAAAGGAAATGCCAAGCAGAATGGGCCATCCCATTTCGGGCACCATGACCGAAGAAAAACGGGTACGCTGGATAAATTTTTCGGTGTGATAGATTGCAGAACGAAGATTTGACTTCCATGTCATGAGGGTATTAAACCACACTTATCTCATTGAAAAGTGTAGGGGAAAAAGAATTCGTGAGAGGGGTTTACTTTATGTGCGGCTTCCTTTATAAGCACAGGAATCGGACACATCCAGCGAAAATTTTAGAGATTGAGGAGAATTACTTATGTCCCGCTTCCTGCTTATCCTGCTGCTGATTAGTCTTTCTGCCTGTGCTCCCCAACCCACGCCGACGAATATTACTGAGCCTGCACCCTCAACTGTTATAGAGCCAGCACAAACACAATCTTTGCAGATTCCTGCTCCCTCAGATTGGGCAGGAGCGATTTCTCATCCGGATGGCACATCTGAATCGATGAGTGTTCACCTAGACACGACAAAGGGAACACTGAACATCGAACCCAAAGTAAAAACATACGAGTTTGAAAATATTCAAGGCCTCGGTTCGAAAATTTCATTTAAAGTGACTGCTGAAAATGAGATGACGTTTTCCGGAGAATACGATGGGTCTCAAATTCGTGGTCAAGTAGAAGAAAACGGACAAACTGACTCTTTCACATTATTCTCGTTATTCTCTGAACCAAAAGAATCATTAAACGATTTCCTGGGCACCTATCAATTTGAATCGGGTGAGTCTTTGCTCATTAACCTTGCACCTGAATACAACAGTTCAGGCTTGTATTTTTTCGGGCAGGGATTGATGGTCACGCACTTCGGTACGGGAGCGATCCGGGCTTTGTATCCCATTGCCGCTGATAATTTTCTGGTGGGAAGTGCACGGGCAATTGGATATCCGTTCAAAGAGCAAATCACTTTCCAGCGCGACGCAAATGGAAATGTGACAAACTTGACCTGGCAAACTCGCAACGTAGAAACTGGAGAACTGGGAGAACCACAACCGGCGACACGCCTCGATCTGAAATCAGAAATCGTTCATTTCACCAGTCAAGATGGAACGAACCTGACCGGTCTGCTGACTCTGCCTGCAACGTCAGGGGCCACCCCAGCCATCATGAGTTTGCATGGTTCTGAGCCCGGGACGAAAGATAATTTTGGGAGCCAACAGATGAGCGCGTTTATGGCAAGCCACGGAATTGCAGTCCTCACGTACGATAAGCGCGGTGTCGGCGACTCGGAGGGTACATATGTGGAGGCTGCTTCAGAAAAAAATCTCGACCTAATCGCTCAGGATGCAATCGCGGGTGTTGAGTATCTCAAAAGCCGACCTGAGGTCGAGGCTGACCTGATCGGGTTGACCGGGTTTAGTCAGGCAGGCTGGGTCATTCCGCTCGCCGCCTCGCAGTCAAAAGAT
The DNA here is from genome assembly GCA_035264425.1 of Anaerolineales bacterium. GTDB lineage: Bacteria > Chloroflexota > Anaerolineae > Anaerolineales > Villigracilaceae > Defluviilinea. The sequence continues at coordinate 7,689 of DATFQC010000222.1, read as the reverse complement.
ATCGCTTATTTCATTATCCTCTCGGGTCCTGTTACATCGGTTGGCCATGAAGATCTTTTCAGCACCTACACCAATGACGGCGAGAACGCAAATAATTATTCACAGGAAGTCATCGCAAAACGATTGGCTGACACGCCGCATTCGGGCTTTGACTCCACACCCCTCATCGCGGACCTCGACCAGCTTGGCTTATGGATTTGGGGGGACCAGGATAAAAGTTTGCCGTCGTTCGAAAGTGAAAGCAATCTCAAAGGGATCATCGCGGGAGGCAAATCCGATTTTAGTGAAGTTATGCTCGCCAATGCCGATCACAATTTACAGCAAACAACTCAGGGCCTGTTTAATGAAATCCCATACTCTCCCGGCTATCATCCCGACTTTTACAAGACGATTGTGGAGTGGCTGAAAGAAAACATAAAATAAGTTTCAAAAACTGTAACCGTGGGCTCTTTCTGAAAGACACAAATCAGGTTTCGGGGCTTTATAATGCTGTCAATGGAAACCACGATTTTCAACACTCCCATTCTCAGTGGCATATATCATTACCTTGCAAAAAGTATGATGCGGTTGGCTGGCTGGCGTGTGGAGGGGGCACTCCCCGACCTGCCAAAATTTGTGCTGGTCGGCGCACCGCACACCTCCAATTGGGATTTTGTTTTGTTCCTGGGTGTGATCTTCAGCCTGCGGGCCAATGTTCGTTTCATGGGCAAAGCGGAATTGTTCCGCTTTCCGATTGGCTGGTTCTTCCGCTACTGTGGCGGCGTTCCCGTGGACCGTAAAAAATCCACGGGCCTGGTGGAGCAAATGGTGAAAGTCAGCAATGAATCAGAGAAGTTTATTCTGACCATTGCGCCTGAGGGCACGCGTCATCACGTACAGGGTTGGAAGCGGGGCTTTTATCACATCGCTAAAAGCGCAGGAATTCCCATCGTCATGGCGATTGTGGATGGCAGGCATAAGACGGTTCGCATTGGGCAGGTCTTTCACCCCACTGAGGATATGGAAGCGGATATAAAGTCCATTCAGGAAATTTTCGCAGGCATCGTGGGGATCCATCCGAGGCGAAAGTATATAACCCTACAGGACTGATTTCATCGCCCTACACCACCTTTGGAGAAAACCATGTTACCTTCAGCAAATTTGATCGCCTCTACCCCTCCCATGGGTTGGAACTCATGGAACACATTTGGGCATGACGTCAGCGAGTCGGTAATTCGAGAAACGGCGGACGCGCTCGTCTCAGCAGGACTCAAGGATTGTGGTTATGAATACATTGTCATCGATGACTGCTGGTCTATCAAAGACAAACGGGACGGCAATGGTGATCTGATCACAGACCCCGAAAAATTTCCGAATGGTATCAAAGCACTGGCAGATTATGTCCACAGTAAAGGTCTCAAATTGGGTATTTACTCGGACGCCGCCGAGAAAACCTGCTCGGGGTATCCGGGCAGTTTGGGTTTCGAAGAACAGGATGCGAAGCTTTGGGCTGCCTGGGGAATCGATTTCCTCAAATACGATTATTGCAATGCACCGCAGGAACAATCCGTAGCTATGGAGCGGTATGCGCGCATGGGCGAAGCCCTCCGCAACACGGGACGCGAATTTCTTTATTCGCTGTGCGAGTGGGGCAACCAGGGCCCCCATTTGTGGGGTCGAAAGGTCGGCGGTCACACATGGCGCGTTTCAGGCGATGTGTACGATAGTTGGATCAACATATGGTTGAACACCTGGTACAGCATTGGCATCGACGTTTCAATTGACATTGCCAATGAGCTGCACGAATACGGCGGCCCCGGCGGCTGGAATGATCTCGACATGCTGGTCGTCGGACTCAAGGGCAAGGGCCAGATCGCTGGCAGTGGTATGTCGTTCGTCGAATATCAAACGCACATGTCGCTATGGTGCATGGCTTGTTCCCCGCTGATGATCGGCTGTGACATCCGCAAATTGGATCCGGACACTGCCTCGCTCCTCATGAACCGCGAAGTGCTGGATGTGAATCAGGATGTGCTGGGAATCCCTGCCCGGCGTGTCAAGCAAATGGGACAATGTGAGATCTGGACAAAACCGCTCGCGGACCAATCCGTGGCTGTTTCCGTTATCAATCGCGGTTCGCGTCCCGATGACGTTACCATCAAAGCACGTGACATCGGTCTACTCGACACTCCCAAACTGGCGCGTAATTTATGGACTCAAGAGGACATTGCTGATTTCAAAACAGATTTTACTCAGCGTATCCAACCGCATGAAACAGTATTATTGAAAATTCAGGGATAATCACTCTTGAATAGTTGCATAAACTGCTGATCCAGGTAAGCATCTCCCACCTTGAAATATCTTGGCTGGATTCCAAATGCCTTGAAGCCGATCTTTTCATAAAGCTTGATGGCTGTTTGATTGTCTGCAATAACACTCAATTCGACCTGTTCGACCCCGTCCAGGGTAAACGCATATTCCAGGGCGTGCCGGATTAATTTCTTGCCAACGCTTTGACTGCGATACTTTGAATCCACATAGACCTGTACGATTTCGCCGCGATGCATGGCCCGTTGACGGGTCAGCCGACTGAACCCTGTGATCCCGATTAATCGTTCCTCGTCGAAGGCGCCAAACATTACATGATCCGGCGAACCGTTTTCGATAAACGTCTCGAACAGAAATTTGGGATTCAGGATTTCCTCTTCATAGGTGGAACCAAAAGATTCGGGTACGTTTTTCAAACAGGCTAACCGTATCGCACGATAGTCAGCCGACTCATGAGGCTGCAGTTTGCGGATGATGATAGGCATGCTTAAATTTTATCTGAATTCCATTCCACCTGAAGAAGGAGAATAAGATGAAGTTTCGACCATTTGGCAACACGGGCATGAATGTGTCTGAGATCGGACTTGGCGCGTGGCAACTGGCAAACCCGGATTGGGGAGTCAGTGACCGGAATGAAGCATTGCGCATTATTCAAAAATCGCTGGAAGCGGGCTGTAACTTCTTCGACACCGCGCCCGGCTACGGTGGAGGCAGGAGCGAGGAATTACTGGGTGAGGGATTAAAGCCTGTGCGCAAGGATGTCATCCTCTGTACCAAGTTTGGTCACACCGCGGAAGGTCTCACTGATTTCAGCACGAATGCCATCCGTCCATCCATTGAAGCCAGCCTGCGTACATTGCAGACCGATTATCTGGACATTGTTCTCATGCATAATCCACCCCGCGAAATAATGGACGGCAGAGTCGCCTCGCAATATGAAGAATTTGAAAAACTCAAAGCGGAAGGCAAGATCCGTGAATATGGCGTTTCGCTGGATTGGCGCGAGGAAGTAGACCTGGTCATTGATACGACAAAGAGCAAAGCGCTTGAAGTATTTTTCAACGCGTTGTATCAGGAGCCATTACCAGCCTTCCAAAAGGCATATGAACAGGGAGTGGGCATCATTGTCAAAGTGCCTTTGGATTCGGGCTGGCTGTCAGGGCGTTATCGCAAAGATCATAACTTCGAGGATATACGCAAGCGCTGGCCCCCTGAAGTGGTTGCGCGTCGCAGTGAGCTGGTAGAGCAATTTGCGAAACTTGTTCCCAAGGGAACCTCGATGGCGCACGCCGCGCTGCAATTTATTCTGGCGCAACCGCAGGTTTCGACGATCATTCCAGGCGCAAAAAGTGTTGAACAGGCGCTGGATAATTTCGCAGCCGCGGAGAAGCAACTCAACCCGGAAGTGGTTCAATCCATGGTTGATCTCTGGGAACGTGAAATTATGAGTGATCCGTTGCCCTGGTAAAAAGTGCGACCCGTATGGGTCGCACTTTTTTACTTTGCTTCCGCCATTGACCTTTTGAAATCAACCAATACAGGGATCGGTGTGGGATCAACCCCATAACCCATTGCCAGATAATAGGCCATGTAATCACCGAAGAGGATCAATGTCCACATGTGTGCCAGGGGAGTATTGCCGCGTGCGTCAACGAAGTCGGTGTTCATGCCTTCGAGCATAAACGCGCTACGCGTCAGATCGGAGCGCAGGCGATTGCGCGGGTGATCGGAAGGCGCGCGCAGGAAGAGCGTCATCGTATGAGGGTTCAGCACCTCATCAGGATTCATTGTGCCGGCGAGGGTATTGTGATCGGCTTCAGGGAGAAATTCAAAATTCGCGCCAGCTTTCGCAATTTCATTCATCTGTCCCTTCCAGCGACGGGCAACCGTCGACAGCAAGCCTGAGCCCATGATCGTAACCCAGCGTCCCATCAACTGACCGGCGTACCGCTTCGCAGGATTCTTCACAGTCGGAATATCCGCTTTGATACGCTGTTGTGACCTCTTCATCGCGGCCAGTGCATCTTCCAGCGCCTCTTTTTGATCGGGGATGAATCCCAGGCGCTGGAACAAGGCCAGTAACAAACCAAATGAATATCCAACCGCGGCACGCGGCTGGCCGATATGATTGAACGTCCACAGCGGGACGTTATTTTCTTCGGCGCGTCTTGCGAGCTCGCCACCTGTGCTAACAACGATGATGCGACATTCAGCTTTGAGGGCGGCTTCGAAAACATCCAGAGTCTCTTCTGTGTTGCCGGAATGTGAGGAACAAATCACGAGCGTCTCTGCGCCGCGTGCGAAGAGGGGAAGTCCATAATCACGATGAACGGAAACAGGCAGAGGGACCAAAGGCGCGGAATACGCGGCCAGCAGGTCTGCACCGATAGCGGACCCACCCATCCCTGCGATCACAACTTGCCTGAAATCTTTCCAGTCTGGCAGCTCATGGTTTAGACCAAGTTGATAGGCAAAATCAAGCTGGTCGGGGAGATTGTCAATTTCACCGAGCATATTAAGCGTGTCAAGTTGCTTGAAACGATCGAGATCATCGAGATTCATAATTCGACTCCCATAAAGTAAACGAACCAAGCGATGATTCTACAGCAAATTTTGTAAAATTTTGGATTGAATTGCCAGGAAAAGTGAGACCAGAAATCTTCCCTGCCCCGTCAACCAAACAAAAAGAGGAGCAGGTCATGACCTGCTCCTCTTTTTGTCTTATCCGCTTATATCGCGCTCTGGATAAACTTGACCAAATCGGCTTTCAACTTCTTCAACGATGGCATATGGATGTACATCATGTGCCCGGCTTCGTAATATCCCATGCTGACATTTTTTTGCAGACTCTGATTCAGACCCAGGTGGTTTAAAGTATATTCTGTTGCGAAATAGGGCGTGCCAAGGTCGTAATATCCATTGGCAACGAAAACCTTGAGATGCGGGTTATACGTCATGGCCTTGCGCATGGTCTCTGCCACATTGAGATATTGGTTCTCAAATGCCGAGTAAGACCAGGGCCAGACCTTCTCACTTAGAATTTCATAAGGGAGATCCGATTCAAATTTCAATTCTGCGCGTACCGTTTCATAGAAACCCGCAGTGTACGGTCCCAGCACATTTGTGAGCAGCGGATCATATTCTGCATTCTCCGTCACGCCCAGGCGGTCAATTCCCAAAAAGCGACTATCGAGGCGTCCCACGGTGCGCCCACTTTCGCGCAAAAGTTCCTTGAAAAAGTGCTGGTCAATGACTCGCAGATTTGTGCGTTCAATGAAATCTGTTGAGAGTCCGGTAAAGCGCCCGAATTCCTGAACGATCTTCAAGCGCTCTTCCACAGATAACAAATCGCCCTTCATCAGCGCGGAGGCATACTCGCCTCTGGCAAAGTCTTCCGCTTCCTTCAGAAATTTTCGAAGCGGTTGGCCCACCCCGGCTTTTTTGTGATACCAGGCAGTCGCGGCATAGCCGGGCAGGAACAGGGTAAATGGCAATTCGTTGTTCGGATTGAAAAGGATCGTTGTGAAATCCAACACGGCCGAGATCAGCATCAAGCCATTGAGATACAGTCCATGCCGCTCCTGCAAATATCCCGAAAGTCCAGCAGCACGCGTGGTACCGTAACTTTCCCCGATTAGAAATTTTGGCGAGAGCCAGCGATTGTAACGTGTCGTATACAGCCGAATAAAATCACCCACCGATTCAATATCCTTGCGAAATTCATGCCAATCTTTCGGCTTCTGTCCGTCGACTGCGCGGCTATAGCCCGTGCTGACCGGGTCGATAAAAACGAGATCCGTTTCATCCAGGAGCGAATATTGGTTATCGGTCAATTGGAACGGGGGTGGAGGCAATTCGCCTTCATCTGTGAGCACAACCCGACGCGGGCCGAGGACGCCCAAATGGAGCCAAACAGAGGAAGAACCAGGCCCACCGTTGAATGAAAATGTTAGAGGGCGTTTTGCTTTGGAGCCATTCCCATCTTTGGTATACGCGACAAAGAAAACCTGCGCCCGCGGCTTCTCCCCCTCAGTTTCTTTCTCACGATCAGGTGTTTCCTCTTTAAGAACCATTGTCCCAGCCGTGACGGTATACTTGATTTCCTTACCCCCAATCCGCACAGTGTGCTGTGTGACAACAAGGTTATCTTTTGGAATTGGTTTTTCTTCTTTTTTCTCTTCCGGTTTCTTTTCGTCTTTGTCGGCCATAATGAGCGACTCCTATTCCACGCTGTCTTCCGGTTGAAGCTCGTAGTAAATATCAAGGCCCAGGTTTAATCCCTGCGCGACCCCCTGCAAAATTAGAAAATAAAACAATCCAATCGCGGGTGCAAAAAACAAGTTGGCGATTGCGATCGGCCATTGTGAAAGCTGTGTGGGCCAATTCGTTTGGCCCTGAATCATGCCGCTGATGTCGCCCACAAAACTGATCAGATAAAAAACCAGTATGATCCACGATATGATCTTTGCAATGGAAACGATCCGAAAAATGTTATTTTCACTGGCAAACAAAAGCGAACTATCCTTAGTCGTGTTCATTGTTCTCCTGATTGTTTTGATTTTTTGAAATTGATTACTCGTTTTCAAGGAAAGAAAATGGCAATGCAAACACTCTGGCCTCTCGATACCCGGTCATCGTTTCTGCCATACATAATGAATTATAAATGGCTTCTTCCGTTGTCTCGATAGCAGCTTGAAATAAAGGTGACATCAAATCATTGGGCGCTTCAGGGAATGCGCAGACTTTATTTCTCCGTTCAACAGTCCTGCGGACTTCTTCCGCTGTGGAAAACGCAATACCATAATCTCCCGACCCGTTACTCATGGACGCGCCGGTTCGCGCCAGCCCTGCCAGTCCGCGTTTTGCCAGACGTTTAAGATTACGATCGGATAGCGGTGCATCCGTTGCAATAACGATCATGATTGAGCCATCCGCGGAATCGCCAGGAAGATATGCTTTCCCATAATATTGACCAAGCTTTTTGCCAACCGGGATCCCGTCCATTTGCAGAACACCGCCGAAGTTTGTTTGCACTAATGCACCAACAACGTATCCACCCAGGCTCTTGGGCAGGACGCGCGAGCTTGTGCCAATGCCCCCTTTCCACCCAAAGCAGACGGTCCCTGTACCGGCGCCGACACATCCCTCTGCCACCGGACCTGATGAAGCACTATTGATTGCCTGGATAACGTGCTCTTTAGTAATTGCCATCTTGCGAATATTATTCAAAACCCCGTCATTCGTTTCGCCAATAATTGTATTCACGCTTCGCACCTCTTCATTGCCTTTTTGCGCAAGCGTCCAATCGATGATGGCTTCCGCGGCCCGAGGAACTGTTAATGTGTTTGTCAATATAATGGGAGTTTCGATTTCGCCAAGTTC
>DATFQC010000221.1:0-4985 GCA_035264425.1 Anaerolineales bacterium | reverse complement strand
GGCTGTGGAAATGTAGGTCATACCTCGAACTACAACTGCTACGTTTCCGGCGTGGATAATAAAGGCAAGGTTACGTTTGACGATCATGCGCTGGGTTGTTCCATCTGTGTAGATATCACACAGGACGTCATGCGGCTGTTGAAGGATGGGAAAAGTCCGCAGGATGCTCGAGCTTATGTCGATGCAACCTATTCCAAATATGGTCCATCCAATATTCCATAGAATGCGTCCTCATTTCTCTCTTCTCCTCTTTGCAATGGCTGGACTGGTCGTGGCGTTTGCTCCATTACCAGTCCGGTACATTGCGCCGCAGGAACGCACCTTTCGGATCGAGGCCCGGCAGTTTGCCTATTCTCCCTCAGGGCTTCGAGTAAACCCACGAGACAAAGTAATCCTCAATCTTGTCAGCACCGATGTAGTGCATGGATTGTATATTGATAACTACAACGTTTCTGTCGAAGCTGATCCCGGTCAAACTGCAACTTTGACGTTTGTGGCCGATCGATCCGGTTCTTTCCGTTTTCGCTGCAACGTCACCTGCGGAGCCATGCATCCGTTTATGATCGGCAAATTGACGGTGGGCGTGAATGATTGGCTCTACCGTTCGCTCGGATTAGCAGCCTTGGCCATCGCGGGTGTGATCCTCTCCGCGAGACCCAAAGCATAATATCGCATGGCAAAGATCGAACTTACCCGTAATCCAGTAATCAAGCGAGCGCTCAAGAGCCGTTATCCGCAACTGGCGGTCTTGGTTGTGATGCTGATCGGCTACATCTTTGCTATTCTGGCGGGGCTTGTGGGTACACCTGTCGGAAGCCATAACTTTAGTATCGTGTTTGTCTGGATTGCATGGTGGGCCATTCTAATTCTTGTGGCGGTTCCCTTTTTCGGACGTGGATGGTGCGCCGTGTGTCCAATCCCATTGCCGGGGGAATGGCTACAGCGCGGGGCGGTGCTGGCTCCACCAAGTAAAAAGCCAAAATGGCTAAATCTTCGTGTCCCCAAGGCCTTTCGCAATATCTGGCTACAGAATATCTCGTTCCTTTTGCTGGCCCTTTTTAGCAGTGTTCTGCTCACTACTCCAAACATCACAGGAATTGTTCTGGCTGCAATGTTATTTGCTGCAGTAGGCTTGAGTACCATCTTCGAACGGCGTGCCTTTTGTCGTTATCTCTGTCCGGTCGGCGGCTTTATTGGTCTGTATTCACAGGCCGCGCCCATAGAGTTGAGAATCAAAGACAAAGGCGTTTGCGGAAACTGCGAAGGCAAACCATGCTACAAAGGCTCCACCGCGGGGTATGGCTGTCCCTGGGATGTGTTCCCGGGTGGCTTAACCAAGAACACGTACTGTGGTCTTTGCATGGAATGTATCCGGACCTGTCCGTATGACAACATCGCCATTAACATTCGCCCATTCTCTGCTGATCTTGCCAAGCCATTGACGCGCCTGGATGAAGCCTTTAAAGCCTTCATCATGCTGGGCTCAGCGATGATCTATGCCGGCGTGCTGCTTGGTCCATGGGGTGCGCTCAAAGATGCGGCCTATCATGTTGGAACAGGCGCCTGGTTGATTTATGCTGCCCTATTTCTTGCGATCATCTTTGTCATTCTCCCAGGATTTTTTACACTTGGCCTTCTACAACCAAAGAAGACTCTGCCGCTCAAACAACGATTTGTTTCCCTCTCGACAGCCCTTATCCCATTGGGCCTCATGTTCTGGGTGGCCTTCAGTTTATCCTTTGTCCTGACAAATATTTCCTATATTCTGGCTGCCCTGTCTGATCCCTTGGGCCTCGGTTGGAATCTATTCAGCACTGCGAATTTTGGCTGGCAGCCGATGCTCACTTCAATTCTCGGGCCGGCCCAAACTCTGGCGCTTGTCGGTGGGCTGGCCTGGTCAGCACGGACGGCGTACAAGGCGGCCCATGACGTAAACGTTTCTCCCCTTCCCGTGATCGCGTATTCCTTTATTGCCACATCAGTGATGGTCTGGTTACTCTTATGAGACGCGCTGAACTCATTTCGCGTTTCCTGATCGTTGCAGGGCTTCTTCTTGCCACTGGCGTTCCGCTATGGCTCTGGACGCGTACGCCCCTGGTCCATGTCAGTATGGCGGAGAACGGCGGGTGGAATCCGAATACCCTGCGAGCAGAAGTTGGCAAGCCGCTCGAATTACACCTGACATCCGACGATGTGGTGCATGGATTTGCTGTGGGCCAAATGGACAGGGAAGCGGTGAACGTGATGCCTGGAAAAGTCACAGATGTAACGTTGATGTTTGACCAGCCCGGGACATACACCTTCTATTGCACGCGTTGGTGTGGAGTTAATCACTGGCGGATGCGCGGCACGATTGAAGTCAGCGGGTCAACTGTAAATCCTGTGCCTGTTTCCGTTCCCCTGTATGTGACCCTGGGCCTGGACATTGACGCACCCCATGAAGCAGCGCGACTTCCGGATCACCAACCTTCCGCATTCAGCGGCCAGGGGTTGGCTTCGAAGTTGGACATTTCACAATTTAGCAAGGCAGATTTTTATCGAGCCCATTCCCCAGACCAGATCTTTGCAGGATTAAGTTCAACTCGACTAACTGCCTCTGAAAAATGGGATGTGGTCAGCTATATCTGGCAATCCCAGACAGCCCCTCAGGCTCTGGCGGATGGTCGAAAGCTTTATGCCGAGAATTGTGCCGCCTGTCACGGTGAAAATGGAGCTGGCAACGGTGTTTTCGCAGACGAGATTGCCCAGGCAGGCAAAGAATCCCAACCTTCAATGGCAGCTACCGTAGAGATGAGGCAAAAGCCGGCTGATTTCACGAATCCGACCCGGATGCTCGGGGCTAGTCCTGCGTTGTTGCAGGGAAAGATTTTACGGGGTGGTATGGGAACAGGTATGCCAATGTGGGGATCGATTTTCACGGATGAACAGATCTGGGATCTGGTTGCCTATCTCTATTCATTCCAGTTTGACTATCAGAAGTAAGGAGACGTATGGCTACAAAGAAGAGCAGTAAAAAATACAGAAAGCAAAAGCAAACAAGGAAATTCCCCTGGTTGTTCGCGGCACTCGGTGGCGGATTATTGCTCCTCGCAGCAGTCTTGTTTGCGAACCGAGGCGGTGGAGAGGGTGCCGGAACGCCGTTACTCTCAGTAGATCAAAACAAGATCGATTATGGTTATGTAACGTTTGGTGAGAACCGTCAATTCACGCTCAAGGTGACGAATACAGGGGATGGTACATTGCGATTTACCGAACAACCTTATATCGAAGTACTGGAGGGATGCTGACCTCCCGACCTAACCATCGGTTCGATGGTACTCAAACCCGGTCAAAGCACCACAATTGAATCCAGCGTCTTCATGATGCATCCAGGCATGGACGGACCCCACGATTATGCAGTTCATCTCAAGACGAATGACCTACAAAATCCTGATTTCATAACGCATGTAACATCCGATTGGGGACCCTAAAAAGAAAGACCAATTAGAACAGCGGCGAAGTTTATTCGCCGCTGTTCTAATTTAGCTACTAGCAAAGCGGGCTTACTTATATTCCTCTCCCAAACTGAGAAAAATAGGCTATGAAATACATTTCGAATCGTGCTATAGTAGGACAATTGCGACAAATCTATCCTAATTTGTATTTGAAGGGCTGTGGAGAGGAGGCATCCGGAAACAAATCATTGCATGTAATCGCAGGTGATGCAGGATAAAGAAAGACCTTTTTCAATTCATGAGGAGAGTTTGAAAATGAATGCAAAGAAAAGTTCATTTGTGTTTGTTAGCGTAGCAATCACAATACTTGCGTTGGTTGCTTTTCCATCCTCCGCTTACGCGAACCATTCTTGGGGTGGATACCATTGGGCGCGTAGATCCAATCCCTTTACTATAAAATTAGGTGATAATGTATCTGGCCCGTGGGATACCATGCTGCGGACGGCTTCAACCGATTGGAGCAAATCCACGGTAATGGACACGACCGTCGTTGCTGGCGGCACAACACCAAAGCGGTGTCAACCGACCAGCGGCCGGGTCGAGGTATGTAACTATGACTACGGCGGTCAGCAGTGGCTGGGCGTAGCGCAGGTCTGGCTTAGCGGTGGTCACATTGTTCAAGGAACAGTAAAGAACAACGATCACTACTTCGGTAATTCTACCTACAGATATAACAATACTGCCGAAATGCAGCACGTGATCTGCCAGGAGATTGGCCATACCTTCGGGCTCGCTCACCAGGATGAGTCGGGCATTTCTCTCAATACCTGTATGGATTACTACCATAACACGAGTAATTCTGATACAAAGAGCACTCATCCGAATCAGCATGATTATGACGAACTAACAACCATTTACGCCCATCTGGACGGCAGCACGACGATTGGTAACTCAGCCTCAACGAATATGCCAAGGGATATGGCAACCGGTGACTTCAGCACGCCGAATGCCTGGGGCAAGCTAATCAGCACCGAAAAATCTGGTGGTGCCTCGACGTATGTTCGTGATTTTGGCAACGGCAATATGATCGTCACCTTTGTCATTTGGGCGCAGGAATAAGACGTTAGCTCCGGGTTATAGAAGCTTGTTCTAAAAATTGATACTATGCAGGGCGAGATAATCGTCTCGCCCTGCATTATTTATGGCTCCATTTTCTATTGGCCTGCAAACTGCGGACCTAACACTTTGCTTAGCAACTCCAAAAGCGCCCCGTCACTCCCAACATAAAGAACGATAATGCGCCCGCCCTTATAGAAATGCGGTGTATCGATCCAGTTGACCATCGAGGTTCCAATCGATCCACCGTCGGGCGCCACTTGAGACCCATCTTTTTCCATCGCCTCTGCGTTTTCGTATTCAAAGACCTGCAGATCGGCACCGTTCACTTTGAATATATGACCCTGAGGGGTGAAGAAATCTTGGGTGATCGAATCTCCGGTTTCCACCGTTGCCCCCGATGTTTGTAGAGCGCTTATCAAACTAGCTTGATCT
>DATFQC010000220.1:0-7893 GCA_035264425.1 Anaerolineales bacterium | reverse complement strand
CATAAAGTCGCGCATATCAAAAAGAATCCAAGAGTTGCGTTAAATTTCAACACGGATGAAACAGGCGATAAGCATGTGATCGTCTTTGCCGGCGAGGCTTCGATTGAGTCCAGTTCTCTTCCGGCTCACGAGATCCCTGCGTATTTTGAAAAATACAAACAGGGCATTGCTGACTTGAATATGACTCCTGAGGGGTTTAGCAACGAGTATTCTGTCGCACTTCGGATTAGACCTACAGAAATACGCGGATGGGAGTAAAATTGCCTCCCGCCAAAGGAGGTTTGCCATGAAAGACACGATTCACACGCTTCACCCGCAAAAGAAACAGGGTGTAAAGATCAGCAAGGAAAAATATGAAATTATTCGCAAGGCAATTTTATGTGTGTTGCAGACAGAGAAAGAAATCACCTTTATGAATCTATCCCGCGCCGTGGAGAAGCAAGTGAATGGAAATTTTGAAGGTTCCGTGACCTGGTATGTGACCACGGTCAAGCTGGACCTGGAAGCGCGCGGTCAGGTCAAACGAGTGCCCAACTCGAGGCCACAACTTGTAAAGCTTGTCTAGTTTTTATAACATCGAAAAGAAGAGATCAGAATTTAAAGACTGGTCTCTTTTTTGTTTCATTTGAGTAAAGCGACAGAGTTGGCAGGAAAAGCAAAAGCGAGCGCGTTTATAATCAACTCAACCCTTCAAATCATAGGACTTTGATCAGGAGCAACAAATGCAAATTGTCCATGTTCATGTACATGTCAAACCCGAATTCATAGAAGCCTTCAAACAGGCGACCATTGAGAATGCAAGCAATAGTGTGAAGGAAGCCGGGATTGCGCGTTTCGATGTGATTCAGCAAACAGAGGACCCAACGAAATTTATTCTCGTCGAGGTCTACAAAACAACGGAGGCTTCTGGGGCACATAAAGAGACAGCTCATTACAAGCGCTGGCGCGATAAGGTGATGGGGATGATGGCTGAACCAAGACAGGGAATTAAATACTCCAAAATCTTTCCGGATGATGCAAGTTAGTAACGGAGTCCAAAGTCTCCAAGCCTGGGGAATTCTGACGACCGGAGTCGTCGACTCCATTTGAACAAGATGCAGAGACTATGTCTTCTTTTGAATTTGCCACAGCCAATCGAATCATTTTTGGATCGGGGAAATTAAATGAAGTAGGCAAGCTTATTGGCGTAAATGCAAAACATCTGTTTCTGGTCTGCGGGCACTCCTCAGATGCGATCCCACGGGTGAGGGAGATTCTCTCGGCATCAGGCATTCCATTCGCAGAGTTTCCAGTTCACGGGGAACCAACAATTGATGTGGTACGCGCAGGCATAAAAGCGGCCCGTGATTGCGATATGGTGATTGGTCTGGGCGGTGGCAGTGTGTTGGATACCGGTAAAGCGATTGCTGTGCTCGTGACCAATCCTGGCGATATCTTCGATTATTTAGAAGTGATCGGCAAAGGACGACCTCTCGTCAAGGCGCCATTACCTTATGTTGCGATCCCAACCACGGCGGGTACTGGCTCTGAAGTGACACGTAACGCGGTGATCGAGTCACCAGAGCAAAATGTGAAAGTAAGTCTACGCAGTCCATGGATGTTGCCATACATAGCGCTGGTTGACCCGGAATTGACTTACAACCTGCCGCCGGAGATCACGGCAAGTGCGGGATTGGACGCCCTCACACAACTGATCGAGCCATTTGTCTCCGTCAAAGCGAACCCAATGACCGATACGATTTGCCGCGCAGGGATGGATTATGCTGCTCACTCTTTACAACGCGCGTATGAGAACGGCGCAGATCAAGAGGCACGCCAGGGCATGGCAGTGGCAAGTTTATTTGGAGGGCTGGCATTGGCAAACGCCGCGCTGGGTGCTGTGCATGGATTTGCAGGTCCGCTGGGCGGGATGCTACACGCGCCGCACGCAGCGCTTTGTGCGCGCTTGCTGCCGTTAGTGATGGAAGCAAATATTGGGGCATTGGAGACACGCCAACCTGTCCATTCAACACTTGCACGCTACGTTGAAGTTGCAAAAATCCTCACCGGTCAAAAAGATGCAACCGCGCGTGACGGGCTACAGTGGACAAGCGAACTTGTGGATACTCTAAAAATTCCGAGATTTTCTACATATGGAATGAGCGAAGAGAATTTCCCAGAGGCGGTCGAAAAGACAATGAAAGCCAACAGCTTCAAAGGGAATCCAGTTCCATTGAACGAAAAAGAGTTGAGAGAAATTCTGGAAAAAGCTTTGTAATCAAAAGTGCGCAGGTCAAAAGACCTGCGCACTCAATTAAACGTTATTCGTAATCTACTTAATCACACCCAGCTTTTTGCCTGCTTCGCCTATGACATCCATGGCGCGTTCAATCTCGCTTGGCTCATGCGCCGCAGTGACGGTTGCGCGCAAGCGGGCAAGCCCCTCAGGGACAGCGGGCGAGGCAACAGGTAACACAAACACATCGTTGTGCTGGGCTTCGCGGGTCATGGCAAAAGCCGTATCATCTTCGCCGCACAAGATAGGGACAATGGCAGTCTCGGTCAGCAGGGTATTAAAACCCATCCCTTTCAACCCGCCAATGAATTGTTTGGTATTCTGGTTAAGGCGGTCCAGGCGCCACGGCTCATCCAGAATAACTTTGAAGGCTTCGTTGGCTGCCGCGGCTTGTGCGGGCGGCAGCGCGGCCGAGAAGATATAGGCGCGGCTGGCATGACTCAGGTACGTAATGATATCTTTGTTGGCTGCCACGTATCCGCCTACAGAAGGAATCGTTTTGCTCAACGTGCCCATCTTGATATCAATCTCGCCATACATATTGAAATGTTCTTCAATGCCCGTGCCGGTCTTGCCAAGCACCCCAACGGAATGGGCCTCATCAATCATCAACCAGGCTTTGTATTGTTTGCACAGTGCCACTATTTTGGGCAGGTCAACGATATCGCCGTCCATGCTGAACACGGAATCGGCGACCACCATTTTGGCAACGTTCTCGGGCGCGTTCTTGAGCAAACCTTCCAGGTGTTCCATATCATTGTGCCTGAAACGCCGAAACTCGGCGCCAGACATCAAACAACCATCCACAATCGAGGCATGATTCAATTTATCAGAAAAAATATAATCCCCGCGCCCCATCAACCCTGAGATCACCGTCAGATTTGTGACATAGCCCGAGGAATAGGTCACTGCGGCTTCAGCGTGTTTAAAATTAGCAATTGTCTCTTCGAGTTCCTTGTGGAGCGTCAAGGTGCCGGCCAGCATCCGCACGCCGTTAGTGCCCGTGCCGTATTTATCCACGGCTCTCTTGGCGGCTTCGTTGATGCGTGGATGCCCCACCAGGCCCAGGTAACTATAGGAAGCATACATTCCCATTTCACGTCCATTCACACGCACTTTCATCCCCGGCAAAATCTCAGCCACAGGCATGTTGAAATAGTGTAAATCGTTCGCTTTTAACCTCGCCACCCGGTCAGTGAATGCCCTCACGCGGCGGGTTAAGGAATCATCAGTGTTATGAAAATCCATGCGGGGTCCTCCGAAAAAGAATGTCGCAAGTGTAGCCGAGTGAGACAGGATTGTCTAGCGGCATGAAATGGACCTTCCGGTTCGTGCTGATTCAAGCAGGGATGTAATGACTTTCACGTTGGCGCGGCTATCCTCCAGTGAAATACGCGGCTCCCTGCCGAGCAAAATTGCATCTGCCATATCTTCCACTTCGCCAAGATATAGCTCCTGCCCCTTGATCTTGATAGTTTCTGTCTTATCGCCGCGTGTTAGATAAATTTTTTCATTTTCATTCGGCTTAAACGGTGTGGGGATATTCAATGTCCCTTCGCTTCCAACAATTTCCATAAATGTGTGGGATGGGATGACAAAGCTGCAATCGAACTGCGTGAGGATATCCTCACTGAATCGCATCTGTCCAACGAACGTTTCATCGATCCCGGTCGGACCCGTGACCTGCCAGCCAAACACGTCAAGTGGATTCGTTCCAATAACAGTCCGTGCGTAGCTGATGGGATAACATCCCACATCCCAGATGCTTCCCCCGCCCATTGCGGGATCCAGCAGACGAATATCCTCCTCCCGGGAGAGGACATAGGTGAAAGAACCCCGCACCAGTTTCACGGTCCCAAGTGAACCGCTCCTGACCAATTCCTGCACTTTAAGAGTCTGCGGATGATGGCGATACATAAAGGCTTCCGCAACCACACGCGTATGTTTGCGGGCCGCGGCTTGCATTGCATCCACTTCCTCAACATTCAACGCCAGCGGTTTTTCACACAGCACATGTTTGCCCGCTTCGACGGCTTTGATCGTCCATTCGGCATGGAGATGATTTGGCAATGGGTTGTAGATCACATCAATTTCAGGGTCAGCTAATAGAGATTCATACGATCCATGCGCACGTGGAATCTTTTTTTCACGAGCATATTTCTCAGCAGCCTCTTGTGTGCGTGAGGCAACCGCTAAAAGATGATTTCGTTTCGAGGCGCGCAACGGTGGAATGAGCGCATCATTGATACGCGCGGTGGATAGCAATCCCCAATTGAGAACTTTGTTTGTCATGATTATGTTATGTCCTTTTCAAAAAAATAGCCCTGCAAGTGATTCTTGCAGGGCTATTTTATCGTAGAGTATCTATTGTTGTCTTAACGCAGGCATGGGAATGGGAATGTTGTAGAAACTGGCGGCCCCGCCCATTCCATTTTCACATGTGTTTGGGGGTTGTGTCGTAACGGTCCGTGTTCCTTCGACCTCGGCCGCCCAGAACATGTATCCCAGCATACCTGCAGTTGTCCCCGTTCCCTGAGGTGGAACGGTTTGAACATATGAACCGGTGCTCTTCTGTAAAGAGCTACTGAAGTTCACACATTCCGGGAGTGTAGTCCGGTATTGCAGCCAAAGACTGCCTGTGAGCTTGGCTGGAGCCAGCGGCACCGTTTGTAGATAGCCACTGATATGTTCACTCCAACGTCCAGTGACCGTCGCGGGATCGGTGTCTGGCCGGGCAGCCACCATGGCATTGGCATAGTCGAGGACCGGATTGGCCGGACTGAGCCAATCTGCGCTGGCCTTTTGATTGAGGGGCACCAGCCAGCGATTGCCTGCACCCAGATCAATGGTCAGACGCGCTGAATGGGTAGCGCCCGTGGCATCATAAGGGTTTTGTGAGCGAAATGCTGTGATAAACGCCTGCAATCCCGTCAGGTTTGGACTATTATTCTCTTCGTAATCAATTTCGATGCCTACACCCAGGTTTCGCGCAACCTCTGCGGCATTCAAGCCAAATTGGGTTGCGTTTGTTGCCAGGGCAGTATTCCAGTCATTGACAAACGTAATTCCTCCAATAGAAAGCATGACCCGAATGTTTCTATCTTTGAAATACTTTATGATCTCGGGAGTCATGCCTCGGGGCACACCATTTACTGTCCCGGCATCATTGGTTTTATTGAGAAGCTTCAAGGGATTGACGAAGCTCAATACGACGATATTGACAGATGGTCGACCCGAACCATCTCCGCGATCGATCAGCCAGTGGTTCATCTGGTCAAATTCAGAAATGGTTCGCACGGTCGCCCAAAGGCAGGAGTCATTGCCGCAATGCCAGGCTCCATAGACTTGGATCGGTGTTGTTGCCCCCGGCGTTGGTGTAGGAGGTGGTGGAGTTGGCTTCGCGGCGCTGGCAGAAGTTGATGCGCCAAAAGCCACCATCACAAGTACGATCAATGCAAAAAGCGATACAAACTTTTTAAACACGGAGGACCTCCTTCAAATAAAATAAATTTGCTTCCAGAATTATTATTGCACTTTTCTCCCACTAGAGTCAACCAATTTCTCTTGTTACATAAATTTTCATAACAAAGAAGCATTTTAGACGTACTCGGAGCATTTGTACTCTGTACAAATTGTTATGAACAGAATTTACAACCTCGCCTCTCTGCCTCGACAATCGCCTGGTCGCTGGACCAAAAGAAGTTTGCCTCTCCGATTGCCTCTGCTAATCCTCCCCGCTCCATCATCGTGCGCACGTTATCATGGATGCCTGCGAACATCAGTGTGCCACCCTGCTTGTGCAAACGTTCATACAAGCGATCAATTGCTTCGAGCCCAGCTGTATCAATCAATGGCACACCCCGCATGGAAAATATGAGGGCGTGTGTATCTCCTAAATTAGCAAACGCTTCATTGAATTGACCGGTGGCTCCGAAAAAAAGTGGACCTGTCAGAAATGCCACGCGGACATGTTTGCATTTCCCTTCTGTCTCGATCCCGCGTTGGCGAAGTTTTTCGGCGTCTACTTCCTGCACGTCAATGTCGATACTGGCGATCTTGTTCAGGAAGACTGCGCCTGCCAGGAAGGAACCAATCAAAATCGCCTGAGTCAAATCGAGAACAATCGTTGCGAGCATCGTAATGGTAAAAGCGATCATGTCCGTTTTGAAACGTTTGCCGAAGATAAACTTGATCGCAGCCCATTCATTCATACGGACAGCAGTGACCATCAAGACACCAGCCAGCGCGGCGAGTGGGATTTGCTCCATAAATCTTGTGAATAAAAACATGGAAAGCAGTATTCCTACTGCGTGAACAATACTGACCAGGCGAGTCTGTCCGCCGGATTTTATCCCAACGCTGGAGCGCGCAATGGCAGCCGTAGCAGGGACTCCGCCAAAGAACGGGATCAGCATGTTGCCAACCCCTTGCGCAATCAACTCCTGATTGGCTTGAAGGCGAATCCCGGTCATGTTGGAACCCACCGCTCCGCATAACAAAGATTCCACGGCACCTAACGCGGTGATCGTCAAAGTAGGCGCGATGAACTCACTGAGATTGGACCATGGGATATTCGCCAGGCCGAGGCGCTGGTCGAGAAGTAACGTTTGAGGGATCACTCCAATTTCCGGAGCCGGCCAACTCAACATCCAGTTCAGGAGGGTGGCAAGGATGATACCCAGGAGCGAGGCGGGAAAGCGCGCGTTCCATTTGGCGGGCCACAAGAGCATCGTAGCAATCACAACGAGTCCAAGAGTGATCGTGTGAACGTCCGGAACAAATGCATTATTGAAATAACCCAGGAATTTACCAGCAGCCGTCTCTGCAGCAGGAGTTTTGATGCCAAGGAAGTTGTCGATCTGACCGATGAAGATGATCAGGGCGATCCCTGAGGTAAACCCACTGATGACGGGTGCAGGGATAAAAGCAATAAAGCGCCCAAGACGCATGAGACCAATAATGAGCAGCAACGCACCGGAGAGAAGGCCTGCGACCCAGATCCCTTCAAGCCCATAACGGCTGACGAGCACAATCAACACCGCGGACATCGCGCCCGTCGGCCCACTGATCTGGAAGGGCGCGCCGGTGAGCAATCCCATGATCAGACCCGCCAGAATGGCAGTCACCAGGCCTGCCGCGGCAGACGCGCCCGAAGCAACCCCGAACGCCAGCGCGAGCGGAAGCGCCACCGCCGCAACCGTGAGACCCGCCAGCAGGTCCTGTTGAAATTTGGCAAATGAATAGCCGGTGAACTCGTCCCTGTAAAGGCGAGCGAGACTTCGACGTGGCATAAATTGTTCTCCGAAATCAATCTAGATTTACAAAGGCTCAATACCGAGTCGATCGCTCGGCATACATGCTCCCCCAGGGCGTCCTTTGTTTGAATGGGCGCTATTTTATCATAAGAGGTTTATCTACTATTCTTCGCGAATTACAAACTTGGCTGAAATCATTCTTTTTTAAAGCATTATCGCTTATACCCCCGAGTTCTTATTTTAATCAATGGGCCGTAACACAATAATCGGAATACGGCGCTTCGTCATTTCCTGGTAGCGCAAAAAAGGTGGGTGTCGTTCCGTGGCAAATCTCCATAGCCGAGCGTATTCGTCTCCTTGAGC